>PMAM01000198.1 GCA_003152595.1 Acidobacterium sp. | reverse complement strand
CGCGAGAAGATGCGCCGGAAGAAGTTCACCGAGGAAGTTTCTCCGGAAGTGGAGGGAGATTCTGAAGAAGCTACGCCCGCGGCGGAGGACGACGGTCACGATGGACTGCTGGATGTGATCGCGTGATGCGGCGTCAGGATTAAAGCGCGCTCAGAATCGCGTCGGCAATGCTCGCCGCTTCGACCGCCGGCCGAACATCGTGAACCCGGACGATCGACGCGCCCGCGAGGATCGCTGCCGTGGTGGCAGCGAGAGTCGCATGGCCGCGGTCGCCCACAGGAATTTCGGCGGCGCGACCGGAGCCGCCGGCACCCTTCGCTCCGATCTCCGAGAGCGTTCGCGCCAGGAACGATTTGCGCGAAACGCCGGCGAGCAGAGGCTGACCGAGTGACAGGAGCTCGTCGAGGTGGGCGAGCAGCGGGTAATTATTGTCAAAGGCTTTGCCGAAACCGAAGCCGGGGTCGAGCACGATGCGCTCTCGATCGATTCCAGCAGCGATTGCCGTTTCCAGCGACTCCGCCAGGCCGGATCGAACGAGGGGGACGACTTCTTGCTGTGGGAGCCGAGGCTGCGTGCGCCATTCGCTGGGGCGGCCGCGGGTGTGCATCAGCACAACGCCGCACTGCAACTGCGCGCAGGCGCTGGCCATCTCCGGATCCCACTGAAAACCTGAGACGTCATTGACGATTGCACATCCTGCGGAGACCGCGGCCCGCGCCGTCGCGGCTTGATATGTGTCGATGGAGAGTACGGACTGCGGCCGCTCGCGGAGCAGAGCTTCGACGACGGGAAGGACGCGGTCCTGTTCTTGCTGCGACGTGAGCGGTGTGCTGCCTGGTCGCGTCGATTCGCCGCCGATATCGATGAGGTCTGCGCCCTGATCGAGCATGGAGAGCGCATGCTGTACGGCCGCGTCCGGTTCCAGGAACTGCCCGCCGTCCGAAAACGAGTCCGGAGTGACATTGAGCACGCCCATGATGAGCGTGCGCTCGCCGAGCGACAGAGCACGCGTGCGGAGTTGCCATGTTGACCGAGGGCGGCGCGCGAAAGCCATACAGAAAACGATGCTACACTCCGCTCAGCGATGGGGCGGTCAGCGATGAAGCGGTTAGCGGTGAAGGGCTTTCACGCATGCGCGGTCGCAATGCTGCTGCCGATGGTCCTGGGCGCGGCCACGAAGCACAAGCCTGCGCGCCCGGTTCATCGGCGCGTGCCGCTGAACGTCACCGTCTCGCAAATTCTTGCCGATCCGGCCGTTTCGCGGGCTCACTGGGGCATCTCCGTTGTCACGACCGACGGCAAACCAGTCTATGCGCTCAACGACGGCCAGTTTTTCGAGCCGGCGTCGAACGCGAAGCTGTTCACGACGGCCGCTGCGCTGTCGATGATTCCGGCGAACGCGACCTGGACGACGAACGTCGTGACGTCCGGAACTCTCGACGCCAGTGGCACGCTGAGCGGCGATGTGCGGCTGCTCGGCTCGGGCGACCCCACGATGTCCGGCCGCACTTATCCGTGGGACGGAAAGACGGAGCGGCCGAATCCGCCGCTGCAGGCGCTTGAGGACATGGCGGACCAGATCGTTGCGCGTGGCGTGAAGACCATCACCGGAAACATCGTCGGCGACGATACGTGGTTTGTGTGGGAGCGCTACGGCGGGAGCTGGGCCTGGGACGATTTGCAGTGGGATTATGGCGCGCCGGTTTCCGCGCTTACGGTGAACGACAATGTTGTGTTTCTGAACGTGACGCCGGGCCCTGAAGGCGCTACGAACGCTGCTCCTGCGGCAGGCAGCGAAGGTGATGTGGCCCAGACTTCTCCGCTGGTTGTCGCGTGGAATCCCGACGTNNGCCGGGGAGTCGCGACATCCGCCTCTTCGGGTCGGTCACGCCGAACGGAATGCATGACGCCCTGGCGGTTGAGGATCCCGCCGAATTTGCAGCGACGGCGTTGCGCCAGATGCTGCTGGCGCGCGGCGTGACCGTGCAGGGCGCCGCGAAGGCCTGGCACCGCTTGCCGGTCGACACCGAGGACTATCGCGCCGAAGTGAGTCAACCGGTGGCGCTGCGGCCGCTGACGCTCGCGACCATCGGCCCGCCGGTGACGGGACTCACGATTCTGGCGACGCACGTTTCGCCGCCGCTCAGCGACGACGTCACCGTAACCAACAAAGTCAGCCAGAACCTGCATGCTGAGCTTTACCAGCGTCTGCTGGGCCGACTTGAGGGAGCAGACGGCTCCATCGCACAGGGGGCGCGCGTGGTGCGGCAGTTCCTGATCAATGCCGGTGTGGACCCCGATGACTTTCTCTTCTACGACGGCTCGGGCCTCTCCGGCGACGACCTCATCACGCCGCGCGCGGCTACGGCGCTGCTGGTCTACGCGGCGCATCAGCCGTGGGGTCAGGCCTTCCGCTCAAGCCTGCCCATCGGCGGTGTCGATGGATCGCTCTCCGGCCGATTTGCCGGTCCGATGAAGGGCAAAGTGTTTGCGAAGACCGGGACGCTCTCCGAGGTGAATGCGCTCAGCGGCTACGTGACGGCCGCGAGCGGCAGGATGCTGGTCTTCTCCATCCTCTGCAACGATCGCCAGCCATCGGGCGATGCGGCACGCAACGCGCTCGATCGCATTGTGACGGAGATCGCCGCCGCGAACTAGTAAGATAGGTCGTTCATGAGCCGATTGGGTCGACAGCGTTGGATCGTGATTGTGAGCGCGCTCGCGATGGCCGCTGGCGCGGGCGGATGCGGTCCCTCGCTGGGTCCGTCGAAGCCGGTGAGTGAGCTGACGCCGCAGGAGGCGAACGGCCACGCTGTCTATCAAAAATATTGCGCGAGTTGCCATTACGCGGACAAAACGGGCGACCTGCATGGGCCGAGCCTGTTCGCCCTGTATCGCAAAAAATATCTGCCCAGCGGCGCGCCGGTGAATGACGAGCGCGTGACGCCGGTGATTCTGCGCGGGCGCAACATGATGCCCGGCAGCGACCTCAACGACCAGCAGATGCAGGACCTGCTGGCCTATCTGCACACGCTATGAGTGAAGAGGCGAAAAACAAACTGCTGCCCGGCATGGCGGCCATCGCCATCTGGATGTTCCTGCTGTCGCTGGGTGGCCTGGTCGGCGTGACGATGCACAGGCTGCCTCTTGCAATGCTGATCCTGTGCGCGGCGTTTGCGGCGGCGGGTCAGGGATTGCTGGCGAGGCGGCGATGGGGCTGGGCGATGACGCTGGCGGCCGTGTTCCTTTCGGCGACGTTTGCCATGTGGGCGACGGTGAAGCTGCATCAGCCCACGCAACTGTGGTTCGCCCTGGTCAACATGGTGTTCTTTCTGTATCTGGTGCGGCCGGAAGTGCGGGTGAGGCTGCGCTAGGCACGACCTGCGCCGAAGGCGCGTCTGCCTGGACGGCGAGTCCCTCGGAGGCGTGAAGTTTTCCTGGCCTAAAGAGGCTGCGGAAGAAGTCATGCCGACTGCAGAAAAGAGCCTCAGGGGCTAAAGCCCACATTCATTTTTGGCGCTTTACGGCACGACCAAGGTCGTGCCCTGATACAAAAGCCCGTCACCCGACAAGTTTTTCCGCAGCCTTGAAAGGCCTTGGGCTTCTGCCGTCGTCCCGCTCCCGCGGGACTGCTCCGCGAAAGGCACCGAATCATCCGGTTCAGAGCCCTGGTCCTCAATCCAGGGGTCGAACCCAGATATTCCTGAAGCTGATCGGCTCGCTCTTGTCGCCGTGGGCCTGTAGCTTGATCGGCGCGCGATCATAGGCCTTGTAAAACGGCTGCCCGATGTACAGCGTCTGCCCTTTCAGCGCGAAGTGATCCTGCACGAGCACGCCGTTGAAAAACGCGGTCACGTATGCGGGCGTGTCGAGCGAGCCGTCGGACTTGAAGCGGGGCGCCGTCCACACCACGTCGTAGGTCTGCCACTCGCCCGGCTTTCGGTTGGGATTCGCCAACGGCGGGCTCTGCTTGTAGATGCTGCCCGCCTGCCCGTTCACGTACGTCACGTTGTTGTACGAGTCGAGCACCTGCAGCTCGTATCCCGCGTCTCCCGGCCCCAGCGACGCCAGAAACACGCCGCTGTTNNTTCGTCTCGATGTTGCCCGTGCCCTTCGCGACGGTCAGCACGCCATCGCCGACAACCCATTTTGCCGGCGTGTGGTCCTGCGCGGAGACCCACTCGTCCTCATTCTTGCCGTCGAAGAGCACAATCGCGTCCGATGGCGGAGCCGCATCGGCTGCGCCCGGGGTTACGATTCTCGGCACCGGCTGCCAGACCTCGGTGTCTTCGGGTTTTGGTTTTTGATCCTGCGCGGGGAGGGAAGCGGCGACCGTGATCAGGGCGGCGAATACAAAGAGAGGCGAGACAAGTCTGCGCATAACGTCAGGATGATACGCCAATGTTTCCAGTTTCGCCGGAACCAGCGAGCGCCGCGCCGACATCCTCCCACACCATCCAGTGCGGCTTCAGGTCTACTGCTCCATGCCTGGCGTAAAACGCCCGCGCCACCGCATTCTCAGGCTCCGCATTCACGCACACCCGCCGCGCAGCGTGCTCTACGTACCATGCAGCCATGGCCGCCAGCAGCTGGCCCGCGATGCCGCTGCCCTGGCGCGCGAGGGTGACATTGATCCACTCCAGCTCGCCCTGGCATCCATGCCGTGTAGTGCGATGCCCCGCCACCAATCCAACCACGACGCCGTCGGCCTCCGCGACGAACATCGCGGACTCCGGCAGGGCCTGCCGCGCCCCGATCCGCCCCGACCGATATGCCTCGATACGCGACAGCCAGTACTCCTGCGTCTCCCACGCCTCCGCGCGGATCGCCGCCATCGCCGGCACATCGCGCTTCTCGGCGGGCCGGATTGTCACTGTTGCCATGGCATCATTCCTCTTTGCATCCTCCGGCGCGATGTTCGTTCTCGACCCCGCTCCAGTTTCTCAGCCCGCCCACTGTGATTGAATCAGAACAGATGCCGTCGCTATGGAAACCTGAGAGCTGGGAGCAGCGCCTGGCTGAACTGGAAGCGCGCACCGGCGACCTGAAGGAAGCGCCGTTGCGCCGCGACGTGCGCTCGCTGGGCCAGCTGCTGGGGCGCGTGCTCCGCGAGCAGGCCGGAAACGCGCTGTACGAAAAAGTGGAAGAGCTGCGCCAGTCCGCGATTCGCCGCCGGGAGCTGCAGTCGAAAGGCGAGAGCCGCGACGCCGAGAACCTGATGCAGCTCGCCGTGCTCAACATCAGCTCCATGCCGGTGGAGCAGGCCGAGAGCCTGAGCCGCGCCTTCGCGTTCTACTTCGAGCTGATCAACCTGGCGGAAACGAACCACCGCAAGCGTCGTCGCCTGTCGATCCAGATTACCGGCGACCAGAAGCGCGAGACGCAGCGCGGCGAACTGCGCGGCACTCTGCGCGCCATGCGCGAAGCCGGCATCTCCGCGGACAAGGCTCTTGCGTGGCTGCGCCGCATCCTCGTGGTGCCCGTCTTCACCGCGCATCCCACGGAAATCGCGCGCCGCTCCGTCCTCATGAAGCGTCGCCGCATGGCCGAATTCCTCGAGCGGCTCGATCGCATCCCCGTCTCCGACGAGGAGCTGGCCTCGCTCGAAGAAGCCCTCACCGCCGAGATCACCGCCCTCTGGCAGACCGACGAGGTGCGCAGCCGCAAGCCCGCCGTCGCGGACGAAATCCGCATGGGCCTCGATTACTATGACGTCTCCATCTTCGAGACGCTTCCCGGCCTCTACGAGGAAGTCGCTGCCGCGCTCAAGAGCGAATACGGCCTCGACATCGAGCTCTCCGATCTTCCGCTGCTGCTCGCTTTCGGATCCTGGATTGGCGGCGATCGCGACGGCAATCCGTTCGTCACGCCGGATGTCACTCGGCAGGCCATCCTGGCCGCGCGCGCAAGGCTCCTCGACTACTACGACCAACGGTTGCAGCAGGCTATCGACCTGCTCACGACCTCCGCGCAGCAGCTGCCGGTCAGCGAAGAACTCGTCGCACGCCTTCAGTCCTTCGAAGACGAGCTGCACACCAGCACAGAATCTTTCGGCACTCGCTTCGAGTTCGAAACCTACCGGCGCTATCTGGTCTGCGTGCGTGCGCGGATCCAGCGGACAGCAGGCAAGGCGGACAAAGACCCCGACCTGCTGGAGTCTTCGCTCGCCGGGCTCTCTGCTTATTGCTCTGCCAACGATTTTCTCGACGACCTCAGCATCGTCCGCCGCTCGCTCGCCGCCAATCAGGGCATTCGCCTTGCCGAGACGCTGATCGATCCACTGCTGCTGATGGTTCGGACGTTCGGCCTGCATCTTCACACCCTCGACATCCGGCAGCACGCGCGCATCCATCGCAAGGCTCTCGAGGAATCGTCCGCGTGGTGCGCGCAGAACGGCGCTGCCACGCCCTCCGCGCTCAGTCCCGAAACTCGCGACGTGATCGAGACCTTCCGGGTGATCGCCGAAATCAAAAAAGGCTGCAGCCCCGAAGCCATCCGCCAATACATCGTCAGCGGGGCTTCGTCGGTAGAAGACGTCACGGCTGTGCTCTGGCTCGCGCGCCTCGGTGGTGTTGAAGTGGCCGGTCGCGGCAGCGACCCCGGGGTTATGCCTGTTCCGCTGTTTGAGTCGATTGAGGACCTGCGCAACGCGCCGAACATCTGCCGCGAACTCTGGACCTCGCCTGGCTACGCGAAACTGCTTGCCTCGTGGAACAACACCCAGGAGGTCATGCTCGGCTATTCCGATTCCAACAAAGACGGAGGCATGCTCACCAGCACGTGGGAAATTTTCTGCGCCCACCGCGCCCTGCATGACGTCGCGCGCGAATGCGCCATCCGCCTGCGACTCTTCCACGGACGCGGCGGCACGGTCGGACGCGGCGGCGGACCCACGCACCGCTCCATCTACGCGCAGCCCATCGGCGCCTTCGACGGCCAGATTCGCATCACCGAGCAGGGNNGGAATCCTGGGAATCTGCGTTCACCGAGCTGTCTGAAATTTCCTTCCGGTTCTACCGCGAGCGCATCCTTCAGGACCCAGAAGTCCTCCACTACTTCGAAGTCGCTACGCCCGTGGCCGAACTGGAGAACGCCCGCATCGGGTCGCGGCCCGCGCGCCGGCCCGGCCAAATCTCCTTCGCCAACCTGCGCGCCATCCCGTGGGTCTTTGGCTGGACGCAGAGCCGGCTGCTGGTGCCTGCCTGGTTCGGCGTCGGCACCGCGTTCGCAGAATTCGCAAACAAGCCCGGCGGCCTGGGGCTGCTCCAGGAAATGATGGGCGATTTTCCACTGTTCACCGATGTGGTCCGCAACGTCGAGATGGCCCTCGCCAAAGCCGACCTGGGCATCGCCTCGCTCTACGCCTCGCTCGTACCCGATGCGGCCCTGCGCGAGCGGGTCTATGGCATGCTCAAAGCCGAATTCGANNCGCTCCATCGTCCTGCGCAATCCCTACGTCGACCCCATGAGCCTCATCCAGGTCGACCTGCTGCGCCGCAAGCGCGCCGGCGAGGACACCGACGAGGTCAACCGCGCTATTGCCGGAACCATCAGTGGCATCGCTGCCGGCCTGCGCAACACCGGCTGATCCGTCAAG
>PMAM01000030.1 GCA_003152595.1 Acidobacterium sp. | reverse complement strand
AAATTTGCCGGGCACTCCACTCCGACTTCGCATCCCAAATCGCTGTGCGCTGATTCTCTTTGCGCAACTTGATACGAGGTGCAGCCTGAAGAATGCCGTACTCATGCGCCAACGAAAGCATTCGACGCAGGGTGCGAAGTGCGCAGTTCTGGTTCGACCCAGTACCGAGCAGCACCAGAGTATCCGCCACGGAAGTGGTGATCGTGTCGATCCTCATATCCGCGACAGGCTTTTTCTGAAGCGTCTTCCAGCCCCATTGGTAATACAGCTTCGACTTCTCAGCGAGCGTGCTGGCTTTTACGAATGGCAGGAACCGAGCCTCAGCAAACTGACGCAGCGTCACCATCTGTCCTCTGCGGACAGGTGCTTCGTTTCGCTGAGCCTGTCTGATGAACTCGGCTGTCATTTCACCAGCCTTCGCCTTGGTTGTTTGCTTCGTTGATTTTCGGATGCGGCGGCCATTGACTGTGAAATCCGCCGTCCAGAACTTGCTTCCCGGTTGCCGATAGAGGTCCATCTGTCAGTTCTCCAGTGCGGCCCGCACAGGGGGAACCTGACGACACTGGACGATGAATGTCTCAATGTCCGCGACAGAATACCGCACCGGCGACTTCTTCCCGGCGCCCATCTTGACGAAGTTCGGGCCGATTCCCCGACACCGCCAAGAGCGCAGCGTCGCTGGGCTTACATTGAGGCTTTCCGCTACCTGGGTTTCGTTCAAAAGCGGGTCCATGCAAGTTAATACCCATGCGCGAACGCCTTTCCCCATTATTGGGTTGGGGAATTGAAAGTCTTTGCGTGGCAGCGACTCGTGGGCTGCATCTACGGCGTTGGGTTGGCAGACCAGTGCAGGTTAAGAGTGGAATGGTCGTACCGCTAGCCCGCGAAGCCCGCCAAGGTCATCTCCACCGGCTTCGCGCCGGACGCGCTGACCTTTCACGCCCGTCCTTTCCGCGCCAACCACCATCACCAGCGCGTCCACTTTTGTTTTGTGCACACGTCCGTGCGTTCTGTCGACGACGGTCCACCAGCGTGACGGTGGTGATCGCGGGCTGTCCGCCACCGCCGGGGTCGTGCACCCCGGCATTCATCATGCGAACTGGAACAGTGTGGCCACCGTCGTCGTCGATGTGCCAAATCGAGATCGTTGCAATAACGCTGGAGCCAGGTGCCAGGGTGGCGAGTGTGGTTCCAGCGGATTGTCGCCGGACGGCGGCCGCACCGTCACCGGCATGGCGTAGGGCTACGGCGGCCCGCGTGATGCAGATCGGTACCTACGTCATCGAAACCACGGCCCCAACGATCGGACAGCGGCTTGACCAGTGGAGCGGTCCTGGCGCTGGTGCTGGTCCCCCGGCGGCGGCGCGGCGCAGCGCTGAAGGACCACTCCGACAACTGCAAGGCCGTTCATCTCGATGGCGTGACCGGCCTCACTGGCGATGCGGCGCAGGGACTCATTGGGGCGGACGATGATGGGAGGTATCCAGCTAACCACCGGACCAGCTCCAAGCACTCCTCAGTTCGGACGGGGCGGCGTGGGCTCTTCGGGGGTGCGCTGTCGCGCGATGCATCAAGCGACCCTGCTCTCTCGATCAGCTCCGGACCAGGGGTTGCTTTGGGGTTTGCTGTTGCCTTCTCCGGCTCCTGAATACTGGATTCTCAATCTCATTCTTTCATCCCTTCATCCTTCCGAAGCCGAAGCCGAAGCCGAAGCCTATGCCTATGCCAAAGCCGAAGCCAAAGCCTAGGGACCCTTCTAGCCCGGGTCCCCTCCCGAACTCCTAGGCATCTCCTCCTCAGTGTTCCTCAGGGGCCAAGTGGACGGGGATTGTTGAGGGTGGCATATTGGTGACCGGCAGTTCCCAGGTATCGACCACGACCACCTCCTGCACGCGGGTGTGGCCATGCTCCAGGAGGTAACGGAAGTTCTCCAAGTATCCCGAGAAGTCGCATGGATCAGTGTCCAAGTGGTCCATTTCCCATGCGTTTCTCTGCTGTTCGGTCTCCTCACCGGCGTGTTCGTAAATAGTCAGGTTGAAGACTGCGTCTACGCCGGCCTTCTCCGCTTCAGCCAGAAAAAGATCGACCAGCTCAGGCTGCTCATCCAACTCGTCGAAAACCCCAATCTCCCGGAAAAACCTCCGCAGCCGGGTAATCGGCGGCTTGCTCCAATCCACGTCAGGGAGCAGAGTCTCGATGTCCCCAAGCTGCAGCGGTCGTGCCCACCATCTCCCGCGTGCACGGCATGCCAGAATTTCCGGGGCCTCGTCTGAAACCTCACGGATGCGACGCTGATAATCAACCAGCTCCTGTTTTGTGTCGAACCCGTGAAAATCAACCAGCAGGTCTCTCGTCGGGCGGAACCGGATTACGTGATCGACGGCCCATAACAACGCATCACCTGGGCTTTCGGCTTTCAGGACCTTTGGCCAGTCGATGTTGGTCGCCAGGATCTTGGTGACCGCTGGTCCGTCGAGAAAAGAAGTCATGGAAACCCACGCCATGGACCCAATTGTGTGCGGGCCCTCCGGCTCTTTGCCTTGCAAGTAAGGAAGAATCTCAGGATGGTGTATTGACAGCCAGTCCTCGATCTCCTTCTCGATGCGGACTAAAGGATCACCGATCTTGACAGGCATGCCCTCTTCAACCGCTCGTTGCCCCCCCTCACTTTCCGGTCTGCTCCCGGACTCCGAGGAGTCTATGCCTGGATATGTTGAGGCCAGGGACGCGACAAACTTCTGGAGCAATACCTGCGGCGGTTCTGCGCCCAGCCGCTCGCCCTTTTTCCGGTCGCTGGGTGGTGGTAGCCGTCCAGGTTTATTCACCCCGATCCAGTAGCCCCAGGTTTTTCCGTCAGGCGTCTTCCAGCGGAACAATATCCCCACGCGTTCCAGCTCATTGAGCAGTGCTGACACCATTGCTGGCGTGGTGGCCGGACGGTTGTACGCGTAAACTTTTTGCCAGATTTTTCGCGGTTCGCACTCGAAGCTTCCGTTCGCCAGCGCCAACGGGATTAAGTTCGCAAGTTCCCTTCGGAAAGACTCAGGCTCGATTTGCTGGAGCTTATCGCTGCTCCAGAGACTGTCCCCATCTACCACACGTTTAGGCATTGGATTTACCTCTTCCTGCGCTCGGTCGCCGTCGGCCCCAAGCGGATTCCAACTCCACCGTCGGCCAAGCAGTGTTTGCGGCGCATAAGGTTAATACCCGAGGTCCGCCTTTTCCCGGTTAAAAATCCTTCGCATGCACCAGTGTCGGGCTTTTTCCCGTGGTGCCAAGGGAAGTGCCATCATCTCGTCGTCTACGATGAGAGAGTGAGCGACGAAATCACGAAATATAACTATTCATTTTCCTTCACGGATGTGACCTGCCCCCCTGGATCCGCACAGAACTGAGTATGATTTTCGGATTCAGGAGAGGACGGTATGGGCAGGAGCAGGCATACGGAGGCGCAGATCATCGCTGCGCTGAAGCAGGTTGAAGCCGGGCGCACGGTAGAGGATGTGGCCCGGGAGTGCGGCG
>PMAM01000101.1 GCA_003152595.1 Acidobacterium sp. | reverse complement strand
TGTCTTGTTCATTGCCTTCAGCACATCGTCAGGAACCGGCGATGCAAAGAGTCTGTTCGCCTCCGGAGAATAGTCGCGCAGCGTTCCCCATGTGCCGGTTTCGTTCTCCACCTGCACCATCACCACCGTTCTATCGGGATCAGCGACTTTCAGGTGCTGCATGAACGCCGTGAATGCGTGGATATCCGCATCGAGAGAGGCGGGTGCAAACGGGGACGGCGAGTCGACGCGTTCTCCGCTTTTGTTGACCACGTGAGCATATCGATCGGGGTCGAGCTTCATCCATTCCGGCATGTAGTGCTGGCTGCCGTTCTTCCAGGTACCGAACCAGAGCAAGACGAGGTGAACGTGGTGCGCGCGGGCCTGGGCCAGCACCGTGTCGATCTCCGAATAGTCGAACTGGCCCGGCCTTGGCTCGAATTGCTCCCAATAGATGGGCGTTTCGAGTGTGTTGGCATGCAGGTATTCAATCGCAGACCATACTTTGGGCAGCGTGGCCGGCCAGTCGCTGGAATTATTCGACTGCGCGCCCAGCATCAGAAAAGGCGCGCCGTCCACCATCAGGGTATATCGGCCATTGTTCTGGACGATGCTCGGTACGGGGTGCTTCTCCACCTGCGCGTGCACCGCCAAGCCGGCGGTGGATGCTGCCGCGAACGCTGCCACAATCCATAGCTTCATTCTCATTGACTCCTCATTTTTCTGCGGTGGAGGAAATTCAGAGAAAGTGCGACTTCATTTTCCACACACCCACGGCGCAACCCCCTGAGCGAACGAGCCCAGTCTAATACGGAGATTCAGCGATTCATCCGCCTCACACAACCGCTGCATTCGTGCTTCATAGATTAAGCCGATCCGATGACCCATATTGGCTTGTCGCGGGGGTGGATGAGCACGACGCAGTTAGTGATGCGCTTTAAAATCGATGCGCAGATGAGTGATAAGCAGCTCGGGATGGGGGATGTCGGCTGCCTCCGCCAGTTCGACGCAACCTGCCGCCGTTACATGAATCCGCATCGCCGACCGCGGGTTTTCCATTGTGGCCAGCCATGAGATGGTCGCAATAGCTCAGGAAATGAAGGTTACGGAAAATCGCCGCGATCAGGAGGAAATGCTGCAAACAAGCCGCCTACTCTCCGTCCGGCATCATCAACGGAATCGCCCCAGGAATGTCCGGATCGCCGACGACCCCGTGCGTTTTCGTCTACAGTTGACTTTTGCCTGGCTCAGTCAGACAGATGGCATGATCGCTAAATAGAGGAGATTTCCGCATGACGAAACAGAGGGCAATTCTTCTCAGCGCGATTCGCGGACAGCATCTCGGCCCCAATCGCATCGCGGAGCGCATCGCCGGAGTCGGAATTCCGATGGCCGATCCCGCGGAGGCGACCGTTCTACCTCGATAAGCTCTCCTTTGCGCGAGCCCGCATCCGCTCGAACCCGGACTCGAATCGGGAATTGCCGCGCTGATGCTCCCCGCTACGCCAGCGCAGCGGATCGAATTCCTACCCCCGCTCACCGGCCAACAGACATCTGCCCTGCCCTTTCGCCTCATTTTTTCTGTTCCCGATCTCCACCGCACGGCCGGCCGGCTACAGGCGCTCGGTCTGCCCGCAACAAAGCACCGGTCTGCGCTCGTGATTGAAGATCCGGACGGAGACCAGGTGGTTTTCATCAGAAGTGCAAGGGAGACCCCGTGAAGAGATCCCGCAACCAGTCCTGCCTTGCGCTCGCAGTGCTCGCAATTGCCTCCATGGCCCACGCCAGGGATTTTCGCGTGAAAGATTTTCGCGCGAAGGGCAACGGGACAACGCTGGATACGAGGGCCATCCAGGCTGCGCTTGACGCCGCTGCCGGCGCGGGCGGCGGAACGGTGATGGTCACGCCGGGAACGTATCTCAGCGGATCGATTTTCGTAGAGTCGGGCACGGTGCTCGAAGTCCAGAAGGGCGCAACCATCGTCGGTTCGCGGAAGCTTGAGGACTATCCGATCATGCCGACGCGAATCTCCGGCATCGAGATGAGCTGGCCGGCGGCGCTGGTGAATATCTACGGGCAGCACGATGCGAGCATCGCCGGCGCGGGCACCATCGATGGCGACGGCCAGGTGTGGTGGCTCCGCTACTGGGCGCTGCGGCACCAGGACGAGCCCAAAGGGCTGCGCGGCCTCCGGCTCCGGCTGTTCGGCAAAGTGCCGCAGTGAGGGAGCCTCGTAGGTCAGTCAGCCGTGCCCCTCAAATCTGGTTGCGTTGCCCTATGGGTCACGTTTGATCTCGCCGCGTTCCGGGCAGTCCTTTCGCATAGTTTCATTTGATCCCCGGTACGCGGATGGATGCCCTCTCGTCGGTGTGTCGTCGCATAGCGTCTTTGTCCACACGTCGTTCTGCTGCGCGAGCTTTCCACAAACTTCGCAGGTTCTGAGAGAATCCATCTCGGCTCGCTCGATCCTCTGCCAGATCGGATCGCTACCTTCGTTGACGTAGAACCGGAGGCCGCCAAATTTCTCCTTAACCTGCAGCACCTCAAATGACTGCCCTGTTTCTCTTTCGTATCCGGCGACCAACGGCTCCAGGTCCTCACAGAGCGACCAAATGAGGTGAAACCAGCCATCCCGAACCTGGAAACCAAAGGGCATCAGCGTACGCTGCACGTCACCATCGGTGTCGAACCACTTGGGCCAGCGGTCAATCAGTCTACGCTCCAGTTCAGGGCTCATCGTCGTTCTCTTTAGGGGTTTTATAAAGACACCGTGAACACCGATAGTGCGAGTCGGCAGAAGCCTCCGTCCTCCTGCCCGTCAGATCCATCGATGCTCTGATCCGCCTCATCAATTCCTTCCTGCTCAAAATGCAGCGATCAGCCATGATTACGAAGCAGTCAATCCTGGTGTCATAAACTACTCGGCCGCGCGGGTACGCCTCGTACTCGACGTCGGCTGCAACCTGCCCGCCCATCTGAAGCTCAGTCCAAACGTCGATGTGGCTGCGGGGATGAGTCACGCAATCCCCATATTTCTCGGCTACGCTTAGGAGGCTGGTCTCAAAAATTAACCTGGAGTCATCGAGCAGCCAGAAAATCCCGACGCGCGGCTGATCGATCCCGGGGCCCATTCCCCCCGTTGCAATCCCGGTCATGCCGGTTCACTCTGGTCTGCACGGTTCTTCCTGACGCCGCCTCCCAGCGCAGCCTCTAGATCGATGTCGTCAGTCGTCTTTTCTCCGCGCAGCGCCCTGCGCACGACACAGCAGATCCATGCCTTTCCGCCGTTGGGGAGATCCTCGATATGCATCTCATAGTGCGGATAGAGAGTATGGCAGGCTTCGCAGCACTCCGTGCCGAGATGACCGAAATCTGCGCAGGTCCTGTATTCGCCTTCTGAGAGGCGCTCTGTCAGCGTCTGAATTACTAAGTCCTCCTCTTCATCTTTCGCGGCTGGTGCGAGCGGGCGACCCCATTTGCCATGCATCGCCCTCAGGGTCGACTCGATGATTTCGCTCTTCGTCATTGCTTCATTCCAGGTATCACAACGTTGTCGGCTGCTCTTCGCGCATCGCATCGAGGCAGGTTCTCATTTGCTCGATCTGGTCCTTAGCCCCTTTCCGAATCCTCGCGATTTCCCCCGCGATCTTTCCACCGCTCGACTGAATCGTCGACGTCCAGGTCTCCATCTCGTCCAACCCTCTCAGTTGCTTCTCCAGGATGTTGACAGCACGCTCAATCCCGTCAATATCCCCTTGACCCTTGTTGTCCGCGACCTTTTGATGGAACAGTAGCGCCTTGGCGACGCTGACTGCGGCGGACAGGTATATGTCCGTAGAGGGATCGGAGGCATCCCAGATCACGAAGAGGTCATGCTCGATACGCGTGAACGGCTGAAGCCCTGTGGGCGCATTGTTCTTCGCAAAGACGAAGACCCCGACCATTGCCTGTCTATTCTTTCGGGCTTCTTCGATCTCGACGCGGGCGCTATTCAGGGTGTAGCCCTTCTTGTCCTTCGCTTCAAAAACGATCCGTTCGCCAGCCGCCACTGCTTCGGCAGCCAACTCAATCACCACATCCCCTGTTTTGCACCGAGGCATGGAGCCGGGCGTCGAGCCAACAGAAGTGAACATGTCACCGGACTTCTGGGCCTCCCGATGAAGAAAGCCACAGCAATCGGCTTCGAAGCTGATCCCATGGGTCGTTGACCGCATCTCCTCCTGATGTTTCGTAATCAGAGTGGCAAGCTTCGCGCTCACATCTTCCTGGAACTTTTCGTTCTTGTTCCGCATTTCGTTCAGGACAGTGGTCAACTGGTTCTTGAGCCGGGCGAGCGCCGACTGCTCGTTGTCCAGGGTCAGATTGTCATTGATGGAGCGCCTGGTCTCGGCGAGAACCAGATTCAGCTTGTTAATTGCTGATCCCGCGTTGTCCAGGGAGAACTCGTCCGTGATCTGGTCCTTCGCCTCTTCGACCTTCTTCACGAGACGGCTGAGGGCAGACGTCTCGTCATCGAGAGAGAACTCTCGTACCGCCTCCTGGATCTGCTTCCCGATGTCACCCTTGAACAGCTCATTCGCCGTTTTGAGTTGAGTGACAACCCGAGTCAGGGCGCCGTTCTCGTTGTCCATCGAGAATTCGCTGAGAATGCGATTCTGCTCGCCATCGAGCACTTCCCGCACGGACTTCTCAATGGATCGATTGATACTGTCGGCATCCTGGGGATCGAGGCGGCGCATCAGCGGGCTGTTTTCGCCAATCCGTCTGGCCAGGGCACGCGCCAGTTCGGAGTTCTCTCCGTCTCCGATCTGCTGCTGGAGCACCCTCTCTAGATCGCCATCTTTTTTGACGAGCCTTTCCACTCGCTCTGTGAAGTGGCCACTTTGTGGGTCGAAGTACTGCTTCAGACTCGATGCGATTTTGCTGTCGATCTCGCCGATTCCTTTGGCCAGCTCGTGATTCAATTCGCCAATGAGCCGTTGCCCTTCCGTTCTCACGACTTCGGCATCCACATGTCCTTCAGCCTGCCGGAGCGCTAGCACACCGATTCGCAGGGCCGACGCGGCAAACGCATCGCGGGCACTTCCCTTCTCGCGCCGAATCAGCTCAGCAAGAACATCCGGATCGTCGATGGCGAGCGTAAGAATCAGCGGCACGTCATAAGGGACCGAAGCCGAAGCGGCAATGGGCGGCTTCCTAACGGTTTCATCATCTAAAACACTTGGTGAGACTGCCATATAAATACCTCGATGCGACTGCGAATTGTACTCTTGGTTGGCACCGCTCTAACTAGGCAACTAGCCTCGCTGCATTACTTTCGTTCACGAGACGACATACGGTCGCTCGTGATACTCCATGCTTCTTAGCAACTTTGGTGAGGCTGAAACCGGTAAGCCGATCGCATACAACTTGTTTACGGTCAACATCCAGTGGGGTTCGGCCAATGCGGCGGCCTTCGAGCTTCGCCCTGCGCATTCCAGCGCGAACCCGTTCAACAATCAGGGACCGCTCCAACTCGGCGATGG
>PMAM01000312.1:18686-32505 GCA_003152595.1 Acidobacterium sp. | reverse complement strand
ATTCCTGAGCCAATCCTGAAGCGACGGAAAGCCGGCTTTCCGGTACCATTCAACACCTGGCTGCGAACCGACCTTAAGGAGTTTGTTCATGAAGTGCTGCTTGATCGCTCGACCATCGAGCGTGGCTATTTCAACACCGCCTGCATCGAAGGGATGCTCCGGTCCAATGCTGAATCCGGCCTCTACGCAAAGGAAGTCCTCTCGCTCCTTACCCTGGAATTGTGGCATCGCGCTTTCCTGACAAGCAACGCAGGAGTCAGCCCCGAACCCGTTCAGGTCTAACAGAGCATAATTGGCACGATTACTGCGCACCGATAACTTATGTCACCCAACGCCGTGAAATATGTGATCATCTCGCCTGTTCGGGATGAAGAAGCCAATCTCGCGCGGACCATCGAAAGCGTGATCAATCAGTCCGTGCGTCCATGCGAGTGGATGATCGTGAACGACGGCTCGACTGACAGGACTGCCGCCATTGCAGACAGCTATGCCTTGCAGCATGACTGGATCAGGGTATGCCATCGGGATAACCGCGGTTTTCGCAAGGCCGGCGGGGGCGTGGTGGATGCCTTCAACGATGGCTATCGGAATTTGCGAGCCAAAGACTGGGACTTTATTGTCAAGCTCGACGGCGATCTCTCCTTTAGTCCCGAATACTTCCAGTCGTGTTTCCGAGCTTTTGAAGCGGAGGAGAAACTCGGGATAGCTGGTGGCACAATCTATAACGTTATTAATGGGCAGGCTATCCCGGAGGTCTGTCCGGCGTTTCATGTTCGGGGAGCCACCAAAATCTACCGCCGCGCATGCTGGGACGCTATCGGCGGCTTCTGGCCGGCTCCCGGCTGGGATACGATGGACGAGGTCAAGGCGCAGATGCTTGGCTGGGCGACACGTACCCTGTCAGAACTGCAGGTCCTTCACCATCGGCCGACAGGGAAGAATGACGGAACCTGGGGCGCTGGGTTCAAGAACGGCAGAGCGAATTACATCTGCGGTTATCACCCTCTTTTCATGTTATTGAAATGTGCCAAGCGGCTCAGAGAGAAGCCGTATCTGATTCAGTCCGCGGCTCTGTTCTGGGGATTTATTTCCGGATATTTGCAGAGGGTTCGCCAGGTGGATGATCGGGCAACGATCAAGTATCTGAGACGCCAGCAACTCAGCCGCCTCCTCGGGGAAAAAACTATTTGGCGGTAGCCGGTTCCGTTGTTACTCGGTGCTTCTGCCGGTGCGCTGAAATCTCTGGATCAGCGAGTCAGGCCGCCGCGGACAACAGGACGAATGCGCTGATGGATGCCGAAGCGGAAGTCTGGTCGTTCGCTGCTTACCATTTCGGTTCGAGTGAGATTTCATGAGCTTCGATAGCCGGGCGACAGCTTCTGTTCGACCGCAGGTTGGGAGATGCTGATGTTGGAGCAGACAGTCGCAGAGCAGAACAGAAACACGAGGGAGGGCAGTGACGACCCGTTGCCGCAGGCGGTGTCCCGGACGGTGAACCAGGTTTACGAACTGGACCCTCTGTCCGACCCGCGATGGCCCGCCCTGGTGGCAACGCACCCGCAGGCTTCTGTGTTTCACACGCGCGAGTGGCTCACGGCTCTGCAAAAAGCCTATCGATACCGGCCGCTGGTCCTGACCACGTGCCCGCCAAACGCAATCCTGAACAACGGTATTGTGTTTTGCCAGGTCCAGTCCTGGCTGACTGGGCGACGCCTTGTCTCGTTGCCCTTTTCGGATCACTGCGAGCCGCTGTTGAACGAGCCTGCGGCACTGGAAGCTTTGCTGACACATGCGCGCAAGGCGGTGGAAGCGGGGCGATACAAGCGGATGGAGATTCGGCCGCACTCGGTCCTGGGTGAGGATGTCTGCGGTTTTCAACCCAAAGGCGGTGCTGTTTTGCACCGGCTGGACCTGACCGCGCCGGCCGAGCAGTTGTTTCGCAGTTTTCACAAAGACTGCATCCAGCGGAAGATCCGCCGTGCCGAGCGGGAGAACCTCGCCTACGAGGAAGGGAACTCCGAGGCGCAACTTCAGGACTTCTATCGCCTGATGACGATGACGCGCAGACGTCACGGACTGCCNNAAGATTCGGATCGCCCGCAAGGACGGCGCAGCCGTGGCCAGCATCATCACGCTTTCCCATGGGCAAACCATGGTCTACAAGTACGGCTGCAGCGATGCCTCCGCGAATAAGTATGGGGGCACGCCCATGTTGTTCTGGCAAACCATTCAGGAAGCGAAAACCCATGGACAAAAGGAACTGGATATGGGACGTTCCGATCTCGACGATCCGGGTCTGAGCGTTTTTAAGGAACACTGGGGGAGCATTCCTGCTCCATTGACATACTGGAGATATCCCGCCAAAGAGTCGGGAACGAATCCGGCGTGGCAACGGTCGCTGGCGAATCGAGTCGTGTCGGCCAGTCCGGATCGCTTCCTGCAACTTGCGGGGAATGTTCTCTACCGCCACATGGGCTGAATCTGGTACGGTCCAAAAAATAACCTTTAACTTATCTTCTGGCTCCTGGCTCTCTATGCTCACTAAAGCGTATTACCTTGTAAAACCGATTCTGCCGTGGCGTTTTCGTGTGTCCTTGCGACGGTGGCGCGCCGAGCGTCGGCGCCGGGAGTTTGCTGAAGTGTGGCCCATCGATCCTCGAGCTGCTGCGGTTCCTCCGCGGTGGCCAGGCTGGCCGGACGGCAAACGATTTGGCCTGGTTTTGACCCACGATGTGGAAGGGACCAAGGGATATGACCGCGTTCCGCGCCTGGTGGAGCTGACGCAGAAGTACGGTTATCGCGCCTGCTTCAATTTCGTTCCGGCGGGCGAATACCAGGTCACCCCGACGATGCTGGAACTGCTCGATCGCGCGGGCTTCGAGGCCGGCGTCCATGGACTGGAGCACGATGGCAAGCTGTTCCAGTCGCCGAAGAAATTCGCGGCCAAGGCCGCACGGATTCGGGAAATCCTGCATCAGTGGAACGCGGTCGGCTTTCGTTCGCCACTCATGCAGCACCGTCTGGGCTGGATGCACGAGCTGGGCTCCGAGTACGACTGCTCGACCTTCGACGTCGACCCATTCGAGCCCGAGTCTGATGGGATGCGCACCCTCTTTCCTTTCTGGGTGAAGGCTCCGGGCACCGAGGGTTTCGTTGAGTTGCCNNGAAACTGGATTGGGTTGTCGAACAGGGAGGAATGGCCCTTTTGAATACGCATCCTGACTACATGTGCATGAACGGGTCGCCGGATCGGGACGAATATCCCGTCGCCCGATACGAAGAGTTCCTGAGCTACGTGCGCGACAATTACGGCGACCAATGCTGGGATGCGCTGCCCCGCGAGGCTTCGCGCTATTATTGCGAAAAACTGCCGCCCGCCTCCCGCAACACCCGCCGCCGCATCTGCATGGTGGCCTACTCCGGATATGAAACCGACGGCCGGATCCGCCGCTATGCCGAAGCGCTGGTCAGGCGCGGTGACATGGTGGACGTGATCGCCCTGGACGGACTGAGCAGCGGAAAGAAAGTCACTACGCTGAACGGAGTCACGGTCTATCACGTCCAGCGGCGCGACCATAACGAGTCGGGCCAGTGGAGCTATGTCTTCCGCATGCTTCGCTTCCTGTTCCGGTCGTCCATTGTCCTTACCCGGCTGCACGCGCGCAATCGCTACGATGTAGTGCATATCCATAACATGCCGGATTTCCTGGTCTTTGCCGCCTGGTACCCGAAGATGACCGGTGCGCGTCTAATCCTCGATATTCATGACGTCGTTCCGGAACTCTTCGCTAACAAGTTCAAGACCGGATTGAAGCAGTTCTATGTGTCGGGTCTGCGCTTCGTGGAGAAGTTGTGCTGCCATTTCGTCGACCACGTGATTGTCTCCAATCACATCTGGGTTGAGAAACTCGTGGCCCGGTCTGTCCGGCCGGCTCAGTGCTCCGTTGTCGTCAACCTCCCCGATCCTGAGGTGTTTTCCCGGCGGCAGCGCACTCGTCAGGATGGTCGCTTCATCGTGATCTTCCCCGGCACCTTCCAGTGGCATCAGGGCCTCGATATCGGCATCAAGGCGTTCGCCGAATTCCGAAAGAAGATGCCCAACGCCGAGTTCCATCTGTATGGCGCGCAACACGAGAAGCTCATGAATTGGCTCAAAGGCATTGCGCGTGATCTCGGCCTCGAGGACGCGGTGAAATTCTGCGGCATTGCGTCGCTCGATGCTATTCCGGAAATCATCGCCAATGCAGATCTGGGCGTAGTGCCCAAGCGCGCGGATTCGTTCGGCAATGAGGCTTACAGCACCAAGATCATGGAATTCATGTCGCAGGGCATTCCGGTCGTGGTGTCGCGGACCAAAATCGATAGTTACTATTTTGATGATGAAACCGTCCGGTTCTTTCCTTCAGGCGACAGTGCGGCCATGGCCGAAGCGATGTACGAAGTGGCCCGGAATTCGGCGCTGCGGGAATCTCTCATACGGCGCGGCCTGGAATATGTGGAACTCCACGGCTGGGATCGGACCAAGCAGCAGTATTTCGATCTTATCGACAGCCTCTCCACTCACAAGTTCGATACTTACGGCCTGAAGCGGGGAATCACTCCAGTCGTCGAAAACTAAGCTTCGCTTCCATTGCCCAGACATTCGCAGCAAAAAAAGATGGCGCTCAATCATTCCGTGCAAATCACGTCTTCCTTCGAATTGCTTTCTCCGGAAATCATGATCGTGGAGGTCGATCCCTGGAAGGACCCCCGCTGGGAGAACTTCGTTCTGGGTCATCCGGAAGCTACGATCTATCACCATCCTGCCTGGCTGAAGGTTCTCGAGCGCGAATACCGCCAGCGCTCGCTCTTTCTGGCCTGTGAGGATCCGGATGGAAGGCTGCAGGGCGTCTTTCCGCTGCTGTACACGCGTGGTCTTCCTCTCAGCAGCGGCCCTCTCACTGGCCCGCGGCTTTCCTCCCTGCCGCGTACGCCGCTGGCCGGACCCCTCGCCACCGACCGCGCGGCCCTCTCTGCGCTGGTGCGCGAAGCTCTGCGGCGAGCTTCAGCCCACTCCGTTCGTCTGCAGATCAAAATGCAGTCAGAACAGCTGAACGATGATATCGAGGGAATCGTCAAAAAGGCGTGGCGCCAAAGCTACATCGTGCCCCTTGCCGGAACCCCCGGCCAGCCTTATCATATTCCCGGCGGTCAGAATCGCTCCAGCATCAAACGGTCGATTAACAAAGCCATCGCCGGCGGCGTGCGCACGCGTCCGGCGGAGACAGAGGAAGATCTGCGTGTCTGGTATCGGCTTTATCTCGAGACGATGCGCCGGAACGTTGTCCCCGCCAGGCCCTACAGGTTCTTTCTGGCGCTCTGGGAACTGATGCGACCCTCGGGAATGATGCGGTTGTTGCTGGCCGAGCAGCAAACCGCGACGGGTTCTCGTATCGTTGGCGGTCACTTGTTTTTTACCTTCGGTTCGACCGTGACTTATGCCTTCGGTGCGTCTTGCGCGGCCGATTTTGCTCTCCGCCCCAACGACATCATTATGGGGCAGGCCATCAATGACGCCAGCGTGGCCGGGTACAGGTTCGTGGACCTTGGGGAAGTGCCGGAGGGCGACGGCGACCTGGCGCGGTTTAAGACTAAATGGGGAGCCGAGCCAGTGCGCCTGTACCGGTATTACTTCCCGGACTTCCCCGACGCTGACCATTCGTCGGACAAGACAGAAGGTTCTGTGTTCACGCTCGCGGGAAAGATCTGGAGTCATCTGCCGCTGGGTATGACGTCCTGGCTGGGAGACCGAATCTACACCTATCTTTGATGGTCGCGGGGAGTTCTTCTGGCGCGCCCGGCAGGGAATCCTCACCTGGACGTGGAAGTCTCCGGGTCCTGCGTTGTCGGCGTTGTCCGCGCGTCTAATATGCAGGTGTAACCGCCAATGTCTGTCGAAATGGCCCCGGAAAACCAGCGCGGAAAAGAGCCTTCCTCGCCTCGACCGCCGCACCGGCTCACCCGCCGGTCGTTCCTCACGCTGGCCGCCTCTTCCGTGGGCGGCCTTGCACTCTATTCGGGCGAAATCGCACGTCACGAACTAAGAGTCGAGGAATATTCGGTCCACCTTCCGCGGTTGCCGGAGGCCTTCCGCGGCATGCGAATCGCGCAGATCTCCGACATCCATTATTTCGAGTGGACCGAAAGCTTCTTTCTCCGCCAGGTAGTCGACCACGTCAACAACCTCAAACCGGACATGGTCGTGCTGACCGGCGATTTCGTTACCTATGGGCCGGTGCGATGGCCCAGCGAGGACGCGCACAAACGATTTGCCCTCCGCCACATGCCGGAATGTGCCTCAATCCTGAGCGGCATCCGGTGTCCTCTGCGTTATGCGACGCTGGGCAACCACGACATGATGGTCGGCGGCCGATATGTCTATGGCGATCTGATCAACCAGGGTCTGCCGGTTCTGAGAAACAGGGCCGTGGCCCTCGAGAGAAATGGCCAGCGCCTATGGCTAATCGGTCTGGGCAGCGCCTGCGCCAGAGATGTGGATACGGAGCGTGCCTTTCCCGACAGCGCTGTTCGCGACAGGGAAGCGACGATCGTTCTCGCACACGAGCCCGATATTCTGCCCCAGATCGCCAAACTCGATGCCGACCTCATGCTTTCCGGCCACACCCACGGCGGCCAGGTGTGCCTCCCCTTTCTGCCGCCCGCCTTCCTGCCTCAGTACGGTAAAAAGTATGTTCAGGGTTGGTTTCGCAGCGGTTCGACGCAACTCTACGTGAACCGCGGTATCGGCACGATCGGCGTTCCGTTTCGCGTGAACTGTCCGCCCGAGATCACTCTGCTGACGCTCGCCTGAGTCCCGCAGGCGGCCAGAATCCCTGAGACTGAGCGAAAGCTTTTCCGTACATATTCGAGTCACCTTTTCACTCCGAGGCCTCGTGGTTCGGAAATTCAGTTACTCTGCCACTCTTCGGGCACGCGGTGGCGCATCGGGCGGCTGAGTTTGAAGCCCGAAGAGGCCAGACAGAAGTAACTTCCGAAGGAATTCATACTGCAAAACGAACGGGGGATTGCTCAGAGCGTGGTGGCCTGGGTAAAACCATTGTGCGGGTGTAGTTTAACTGGAAGAATTGGGGCCGTCCAGGTCTCAGGTAAGGGTTCGACTCCCTTCGCCCGCTCCATGTTCGGCTCGATCGTTCGGTTTATTACATAAGCCGGACTGGTTGAAAAGGGTCCGAAGCAGAGATCCGCAATCGAGCTCCCCAGTTCTTTACTTGAGATTTGGTCAGAATGTCTGATTCTGTCTTATCGATTTCCTCAGGCTTACCAGAGCTGGCTGCGGCCGCCGAGTCGAAAAGGCTCGCGCGCCCTGGTGGTCGGATACCTGTTCTCGATGGAATCCGAGGCATCGCCATCCTTCTCGTCATGACATTCCATTTTTGGATCGTTGGCATTGCGGGTAGCTCGGCGTCCTCGACTGCATCCTCAAGCCCGAGCGGCACTCTGACCTGGCAGCATGTCTACGATTATGTGGCGGGGATGGGCTGGATTGGGGTCGATTTGTTTTTTGTCCTCTCCGGTTTTTTAATCACCGGAATACTCTGCGATTCGCGCGAATCCCCGCACTACTTCCGTGTCTTCTATGGCCGGAGAACGGTTCGCATCTTTCCGCTGTACTATGCCGCTCTGACCATCTTTTTTCTCATCGGCCCATTTGTCATGGGGCACGTCTATCGCCCCGCACTGGCAGACATGCAGAGCGGTACGACGGTGAAATTGTTCGCGTGGACCTATCTCCTGAACTGGTACGAGGGGTTCAAAGGTTGGACGGCAGTCGCCCACCCGCTCCAGCATTTCTGGTCCCTGTCCGTTGAAGAGCAGTTCTACCTGATATGGCCATTCCTGGTCCTGAAGTTGGCGCGGCGGCGCCTGATGGGTGTCTGTGTCGGCCTCATGGGAGTGGCACTTGCGCTGCGGGCCGTCATGTACTGGCTTCATCACCCGTTTGCCGCCTATTTATGGACCATCTGTCGGGCGGATTCCCTCGCGGTTGGGGCCATCGTAGCTTTGGCCGCACGCGATTCTGGTGACTGGGAGCTATTCCTGAAGTGGGCTCGACGCCTGGCGCTGCCTGCACTCGGCGCCGTCATCCTGGGCCGGGTTCTCAACCCGCGTTGCACAGTCGGCCCAGGCGACACCCCCACTTTTTTCATGAACACATTCGAGCTCACTCTCGCGGGAATCTTCTTCGCGGCGTGCATAGCGCTCGCCGTAGCCTCACACAGAGAGAACCTGGGCCATCGCCTCCTGGCTTCGCCCTTTCTGCGGTTCTTTGGAAAATACAGCTATTGCCTCTATATCTGTCACCTTCCCATCATCGTGATTTTTGCAAAGGCCGGACTGAATCGAGCCCATCTGGTCGGAAAACTACACAGCGAACTGCTGTCGGTTCTGGTCGTCGACGCTGTCGCCTTCGCGGTATCGATTATGATCGCCTTTGCAAGCTGGCATCTCTACGAGAAACAGTGGCTGAAGCTCAAAGACCTTCGGGGTCTGAGACGCGAGCACCAGCCGTTCCCCGCGCAATTGGCGGTGCAGGACTGACTATTATTTGCATATTTCTCCGCACGGCTCCTGAAATACAAACCCAGGCTGCCATCCGGCAAGGCCGGCAGTTCTCTCTGCCTGGTTAGAGGGGAAGGACAGTGAAGTGTCAGAGCCACTTTTCAGCATCGTAATTGCGTGTTACAACCACGAGAACTTCATACGAGATGCCGTGGAATCGGCGCTGCGCCAGCAGCATCCCGGCAAGGAAATTATTGTTGTAGATGACGCGTCCGGGGACGGAAGTGCCGAAGTGTTGAAGTCGTTTGGCCAGTCAATCATCTTCGAGAGGCTTCCCGTGAACCGCGGCGCTGCTGCGGCGCGCAACCATGGCGCGTCTGCTGCAAAGGGAAAGTATCTGATCTTTCTCGACGGAGACGACGCTTTAACCCCGTGGAGCCTCAAAGTGTATGGCCGCATCATTGAGGAGCGCAGTCCGAAGCTCATTCTGGGCCGATCTTCTCTCTTCTATGGCGATCTCCCAACTTTCCCGGCCGGGCCTCCACCCAAAATTCGGTTTGTCGAATATGCGACCTTTTTCGATAAGGACAGGCCCTGGGTCTATAACACCAGTTCGCTGGTTGTTGAACGTGCGGCCTTTCGGGATGCCGGCGGCTGGTCCGAGGATATTTTTTATCAGGATATTCAGGATCTCCTGAATAAGCTGTGCGTTGCGGGCGGAACAAACATTGTGCTCGCGCCCGAGACGGTGCTGTACCGGATGCATTCAACGAATGCGGTGCGCCAGATCGCGCCATTTATCGAAGGAATCCACAAGTTGCTGACAAAAGCGAGACGAGGTGCCTATCCTGGTGGCCGCGCGGTACGAACGAAAAGGGCGGTCTGGTTTGGCGGCCTGATCTTTTACTGGGCCAAAGAAGGGATGCGTAACGGGCACTTTCTTGACGGGCTAAAGCTCATATTCACCAACTGGTGGATGGTTCTTCTCGCCATACTCCGGAGGGCTATTGCGTGGATTACCGGCCGACGGGCGATTGAGGTGTTGACGCTGCAGCCAAATGCCACGGAAAATCCGGTAGGTTCGCATCCGCGCACCGTCACGGAGCATTCCTGAAGAGCAAAACACCGCCACAAAGGATCGACCGCGGGCGGCTATCAAAGGGAGAAAGCATGCAAATCGGAATCATAGGTTGCGGATTTACGGCCGACCATTACCTGTACTGTCTGCAATGGCACCCAGAGTTGAAGGTCGTCGGCGCGACCGACCGGGATCCTGAACGCGCTTCCAAATTCTGTAATCTCCACTCGGTGAAACTCTATCCCACCCTGGAAGACATGTTGGCGGATGGCAGCATCGAAATGGTGTTAAACCTGACCAATTCCAGCAGCCATTACGAAACATCCAAAGCGTGTCTGAATTCCGGAAAGCACTTGTTCACCGAAAAGCCGCTTGCGGTGGAGTTTGCCCAGGCGAGGGAGCTGGTACAACTGGCCGAAGCCAAGGGGGTCTACTTTTCCGCTGCCCCCTGTAACCTGCTGGGTGAGACCGCCCAAACGCTGTGGAGGGCGCTGCGCAATAAGGAAATTGGAGAGGTGCGCCTCGTTCTTGCGGAGCTTGACGACGGTCCATTCCATATGGCGGAGCCGCACACGTGGAAATCTGAATCAGGCGCGCCCTACGATTATCACGAAGAGTTCAAGATGGGCGTTACAGTAGAACATTCTGCCTATTATCTGGGCCTGTTTGCTGCCTTCTTCGGACCGGCTAAGACGATAACGCCCTTTTCTGCAGTTCTGTGGCCCGACCGGCCAATTTCTCCCGAAGAGCGTCTGAAGGTCACGACTCCCGACTTTTCGGTTGCCTGCATCACCTTTGAATCGGGCGTGGTCGCGCGACTGACGTGCAGTCTGGTCGCGCCATTTAACCACGTGCTGAAGATTACGGGGGAGACGGGCGTTATTACGGTGAATGAGGTATGGAACTACACAGCGCCTGTATATGTCGATAAATACTCGTCGATGAGATATCGAGCAGAGAGATATTCAATTACCAAGGAGCATCCCGTCATTGCGAACCTGGTGGGGAAGCACAAGATCTATCCACCGGTCAGGAAGGCAAACCTGAGAAAGCGGTATGCCCGGTACCATATGGATTATGGACGAGGCATCGCAGATCTCGCGCTGGCGATTCAGCAGCATCGCCCTCCGCGGATACCGGCCGATTTCTGTTTACACCTCACCGAACTGGGCCTGGCCATCCAAAAGGCAGAACCAGGACCTTACCAGGTGAAGACTACTTTTGAGCCCCTGGAACCCCTGGATGAAGCCGGCCTGAAGGAATTGATTCCGGCAAGTTGGTAGAGAGCAGCGCGTCGCTGTGACAGCGCTCGTTCAGTGCTGTCACGGACGCCGTTTCGGGCGAAAAACATAAATAGGCTCGATTTCCTTCTGCCATGCGCCCGCGTTGTCGCGTCCGGCCCGCAGCCTGAGTACAGAAGAACAAAGAAATGTCGCTTCGGCTTCCTGCGGCGCTTGCGTTAGGCGGCAGGCATGCCGCGCAACCGACCTCCGGCGAAAGGCTGACCCGTCCTGCAACATCGCCCGGGACCCGGCCGCCGGCATCCACTCCGGTTCCGCGTCTGCAGTAACTCTGAATTGATTACCAGCCACGCTGCGCGACGAAACGAACGGGGTGCATAACTCATCTCGCCAGAACAGCTATCGGAAGATAGCTGGAATGCGCGGCGTGCGGTTAAGTGGTTTCGGTGCCGCGTGAACTCTGTGCGACACGGGAGTAGTCGGCATGCATGGGTCGCTGGACGGCAGGGAGCGATGGATGCGGGATGGCTCCTGGTAACTCGGCCGGGCCAATTCTGAAGGTGCCCAGAGAGGCAAAGCAAGTGATTCGACAGTTTCTTTTCCTGGTCCTACTTGGGTATTGCGTTCACTGACAGGGTCGATAGAATTCCACCAAATCATGGCACGTAATAGCTGGATTGTTGTTAAGTGACGATCGAATCGGGCCGCCCGCTTAGCCCTTGTCGCCCCGTCATTTTGCCTGGTTCAAAGCATTTGCCTCCCCTCAGGAGAAGTTCTCGATGATTGTCAGCCCTGGATGCCAGAACAGCAACTCTTCCGCAAGTCGCCTTCGTTCGTTCGATCAGAGACCCCGTAAATGGACATTGACCATTCTGGCGCTGCTTGCCTTTTTGTGTGGTATGGCCACCTCGGTCCATGCGCAAACCGCGGTTTACAATGGCGGCATCACGACCACTATTAACTCCACAGTTTTCGTGTTGCCGATGGGCGTCACGACGGATTCCAGCGGCAACGTGTTTGTAGCCGACAACGGCACGACGCCAACCGTGTATGAAATGAAGCGTACCGGACCAGGAACCTACAGCGCTCCTGTAGCTTTGCCGGGAGGGTTCACCTGCACGGCCGCGAGTACCGAGGAATACCCCTGCTTAAGAGGTGTGGCCGTGGACTCCAGCGGCAATGTCTGGGTTGCCGGTTATAACGGTGGCTCGGGCGGTACGGTCTACGAACTGACACCTGCCGCCGGGGCATATACGACACCCCCGACGTCTGTTACCGGACCCGCTCCGTCTGGCTGGAACGCCCCGTGGGGCGTCAGCGTAGACCCTGCCGGAAACGTCTTCGTGACCGACAACGCTGCCGCCACGATATCGGAAATTTCGAATACCTCGATTAGCCTGGGTACGCCGGCGGTCACGACGGTCGTGAGCAGCGGCATCGTCGCGCAACCGCGCGGCCTCGCGGTCAACTCCAGCGACACCATTTATGTGATTGACGGCAACGTCAGCCATGTGGTGGCGATCGCCTCTCCCTACACCTCGGCCAGCATCGTCAATCCCTACAGTTTCCAGGGCCCTGGCGACCTCGCACTCGACAGCAACGGCAACCTCTGGATTACTGAGTTCCAGATGAATAATATCCGTGAGCTGACGGCTGGCAGCAATTACGCCACCGTTTTCTCCTGGGGTAATGGACTTAGCGGCCCCGTGTCGGTTTGGCCCGATTCCGATGGAACCATTCTCGTCTCTGACAGCGGCAACCACGCTGTCAAACAAATCGCCCTTCAGCCCGGTGTTAGTTTCCCGACCACAGCCCTGGGGTCCACCTCGGCAACCCAAACTCTCACGTTCACTTTTACCGGCGCCAGTTCTGCCACGATTCAGGCGCCCAAAGTCTTGACCCAGGGAGCCACGGGTCTGGATTTTGCTGACGCTCTGACGGGAACCTGCACCGCTACCAATGGCGCTGGCAATCCCTACAATCCCGCCACCAGCTGTACCGTCAACGTGCAATTCAAACCGAAGGCTCCCGGCCTGCGCGTGGGCGCCGTGGAGCTCCTTGATACCTCCAACAACCTGCTGGCGGAAGCGCTTCTCTACGGCAGCGGCACAGGTCCGCTGCTCACCTTCTCCAGCTCCGGTCAGGTGACCACGGAACTCGGCACTTTACTCACGGCCGGAGATACTTTCGGCGTTCCGCAGAAAGTCGCCGTGGACGGCAGCGGCAACATCTTTCTCGCCGACAGCGGAGGAGGCAAGCTCTGGGAAATACCGTCCGGAGGCAGTCCCACACAAATCGCTACCGGGTTAGCTTTCGGTACCCCGTACGGTTTCGCGATCGATGGAGCGGGCAATCTCTTTGTCGGAGACACCGACCATTCCAGAATTGTCGAGATCCTCGCGCCCGGCTACGCCACGATTAACAACGTGTCGCCCGTATTAGTGGCTGCGCCCCTGGGCCTCGCGGTCGACGCCAGCGATAACATTTACGTCGCCGAGGCATCCAGCGGCGGCGCGAGTGCCGTAGAAGAAGTGACCGCGGCCAGCAGCTACTCCAGCGTCAAACTGCTCAGCTCTTCGTTCACCAAGGCGTTCGGGATTGCGGTTGACGCCAGCGGCAACGTCTTCGTCGCCGACCAGGGCTCCAGCTCCATCACCGAACTGGTAGGAGGATCATCTACCAACACCCACACCTATGGCTCCTTTAGCAGCCCCGTGGACATCGCTGTCGACGCGGCGGGCAATCTCTATGTCGCCGACAACACCGGCAACACGATCACAGAATTAACTAGTGTCAGCAACTACGCCAGCTCCCTGACCCTAGAGAAAAGCCTCTCAAGTCCAGCTGGAGTAGCTCTCGACGGCAAGGGAAATCTCTACTACTCGAACGGCGGTGACAAAGCGGTCTATGAACTCGACCGTACTGATGCGCCGTCGCTGAC
>PMAM01000312.1:0-18628 GCA_003152595.1 Acidobacterium sp. | reverse complement strand
GCAGTGGCGAATCCCATCAACGGCACCGTCGTGCTGAGCGACAATGGGCTCTCTTCTCCTCAGACCGTCCACATGACCGGTGCGGGCACGAAAGCCACGCCCATCATCACGTGGGCCACTCCTTCCCCAATCACCTATGGGACCACCCTCGCCGGCGTGCTGAATGCGGCAGCGAAGAATGGCACCAACACCGTGCCCGGAACCTTCAACTACACGGCACAGCTGAATGGCGTGGGGACTCCGACAACGGTGACGACGTCGACGGTGCTGGCGGTGGGTACCTATACACTCACGGCGAACTTCACGGTCAACTTGACCTACACCAATGACTTCAATACCGCGACTCCGGTCGGGGTCTCGCTGACGGTGGGCAAAGCCGCGCCCACCATCACCTGGCCGGCCGCCAGCGGCATCACTTACGGTCAAACCCTGGCATCATCCACTCTCTCCGGTGGGAGCGCGCTGAACGGCACGACCACCGTGACCGGCAGCTTCGCCTTCACCACACCCACCACGGCTCCGACCGCAGGTACGGATCCGGAGAGCGTGACCTTCACCCCGACCGACACGACGGATTACAACCCGGTGACGGGCAGCGTCAACGTAGTCGTGAATAAGGCCACGCCCACCATCACCTGGCCGGCCGCCAGCGGCATCACCTACGGTCAGACCCTGGCATCGGCCACTCTGACCGGCGGCAGCGCTCTCCGCGGCACCACCAACGTGCCGGGCGCCTTCGCCTTCACCACACCCACCACGGTGCCGACCGCAGGCACCGACCCCGAGGGCGTGACCTTTACCCCGACTGACACGACGGACTACAACCCGGTGACAGGCAGCGTGAACGTGGTCGTAAGTAAGGCTACGCCGACCATCACCTGGCCGACCGCCAGCAGTATCAGCTACAGCGAGACCCTGGCCTCGTCGACTCTCACCGGTGGCAGCGCACACAACGGCACCACCACCGTGACCGGCGCCTTCGCCTTCACCGCTCCGACGACGGCACCGCCGGTCGGTACCAACCCACAGAGCGTGACCTTCACGCCGACCGACACCACCGACTACAATCCGGTAACGGGCACCGTGAACGTGACGGTGAACAAGGCCACGTCCACCATCACATGGCCGGCCGCCAGCGGCATCACTTACGGTCAGACTCTGGCCTCGTCCACTCTGACCGGCGGCAGCGCGCTGAACGGCACGACCACCGTGACCGGCGCCTTTGCCTTTGCCACTCCCACTACGGTTCCGACCGCCGGCACGCAGTCGGAGAGCGTGACCTTCACGCCCACCGACACGACGGACTACAACCCGGTGACGGGCAGCGTCAATGTGGTCGTGAGCAAGGCCACGCCGACGATCACATGGCCGGCCGCCAGCGGCATCACCTACGGTCAGACCCTGGCCTCGTCCACTCTGANNGTGAGCAAGGCTACGCCGACCATTACCTGGCCGACCGCCAGCAGTATCAGCTACAGTCAGACTTTGGCCTCGTCCACTCTGACCGGTGGCAGCGCGCACAACGGCACCACCACCGTGACGGGCACCTTCGCCTTCACCACGCCGACCACAGCACCGCCGGTCGGTACCAACGCACAGAGCGTGACCTTCACGCCGGCTGACACTACTGACTACGATCCGGTGACCGGCACCGTGAACGTGACGGTGACCAAGGCCACGCCGACCATCACCTGGCCCACCGCCAGCGGCATCGCCTACGGCCAGACCCTGGTATCGTCCACTCTGACTGGTGGCAGCGCGCTGAACGGCACCACCACCCTGACCGGCACCTTCGCCTTCACCACACCCACCACCGTTCCCACCGCAGGTACCGATTCGGAGAGCGTCACCTTCACGCCCACCGACACGACGGACTACAACCCGGTAACGGGCACCGTCAGCGTGGTCGTGAGTAAGGCCACGCCCACCATCACCTGGCCGGCCGCCAGCGGCATCACCTACGGTCGGACCCTGGCCTCGTCCACCCTGACCGGCGGCAGCGCGCTGAACGGCACGACCACCGTGACCGGCACCTTCGCCTTCACCACTCCCACCACAGCTCCGACGGTGGGCACGCAGTCGGAGAGCGTGACCTTCACGCCCAGCGATACAACGAACTACAACCCGGTGACAGGCAGCGTCAACGTGGTCGTGAGTAAGGCCACGCCGACCATTACCTGGCCCACTGCCACCACGGTTGTCTATGGGCAGACCCTCGCATCCTCAACCCTCACCGGTGGCGGCGCTCTCAATGGCGCCACCAACGTGCCGGGCAGCTTCGCCTTCACCACGCCGACGACCGCACCGCCGGTCGGTACCAGCGCGCAGAGCGTGACCTTCACGCCGACCGACACCGCTGACTACAACCCGGTGACGGGCACCATCAGCGTCACCGTCGTCAAAGGCAATCTCACCATCACCTGGCCGACCGCCAGCGCCATCACCTACGGCCAGACCCTGGCCTCGTCCACTCTGATCGGTGGCAGCGCGCTCAACGGCACGACCACGGTCACCGGCAGCTTCAGCTTCACCACGCCAACGACGGCTCCCACGGCGGGCGCCCATGCTGAGAGCGTCACCTTCACGCCCACCGACACCACGAACTACTCTGCGATTACCGGTGCCGTAACCGTGACGGTGAACAAAGCTACGCCGACGATCACCTGGCCGGCCGCCAGCTCCGTCGTCTACGGCCAGACCCTCGCATCGTCAACCCTCACCGGTGGCAGCGCTGTCAGAGGCACCACCAACGTGCCGGGCGCCTTTGCCTTCACTACGCCCACAACCGTTCCGACCGCGGGCACGGACTCGGAGAGCGTGACCTTCACGCCCACGGACGCCGCTGACTACAACGCGGTAACGGGCAACGTCAGCGTGGCCGTCACCACAGGCAACCTGACCATCACCTGGCCGACGGCAAGTGCGATCGCTTACGGTCAGACCCTGGCATCGTCGACTCTGACCGGTGGCAGCGCGTTGAACGGCGCCAGCACCGTTACGGGCACCTTTGCCTTCGCCGCGCCGGCTACAGCACCGCCGCTCGGTACCAACGCACAGAGCGTCACCTTCCGGCCCACGGACACCACCAACTACTCCGCGGTGACCGGCACCGTGAACGTGACCGTCGGCCAGGCGGGCACCACCACCATGCTCACAGCCACCGGCAGCTCCATCAATCCTGGCAGCAGCGTGACCCTTACGGCTACGGTCGTCCCGGCTACCAGCGGGACGCCGACCGGCACGGTCACGTTCTACGACGGCAGCACGGCCCTCGCCACCGTAACCCTGGCAGCAGGTGCCGGCGGTGACGTTGCTACCTTCTCGACCTCGGCGTTGCTGTCGGGGAGCCACACCATCACCGCAACCTACATAGGCGATGCCAACTTCATCGGCAGCAGCGCCACGTCGTCGCTCACGATCACCGTGGCGCCGCTGGGTCTGACCATCAGCGCCAGTCCTGCGGGGCAAAACGGCTCAGCAGGCAACACGTTCACTTATCAGCTCTCGGTTGCGCCGGCCTTTGCCGGTACGCCCTATCCGGGTACGGTGACCTTCGCCGCCATTGGCGGACCGTCGGGCGCCGTGATCACCTTCTCGCCCACTTCTGTCGCTGCCAATGCCGGACCGCAGACGGTCACCATGTCCGTCGCGACACCTGCCACGTCGGCTGCCCTCCATCCTGATTCCACGGGACGGACACTCGTACCAGTGGCTCTGGCCTTCCTCCTCCTCCCCCTCGCGGGTACGAAGAGGATGCGTCGCAACGGCCAGCGTCTCGCTCGCTTCGTCTGCCTGCTCCTGCTGGCTCTGGGCGGTATCGTGGCAACCACCGCGCTCTCCGGTTGCGGCAGCAACTCGGGTGGCACCACCAAAAACGACAACGGCACGCAATACACCATTACTGTGACGGCAGCCAGCGGCTCGGTCAACCCGACCACGACCGTCACCCTTACGCTGCAGTAGCTTCTAACCAGTAAGTGGGACACACGACTCTCCCCGAGGTGATACAAAATCCTCGGGGGGAGTCTGTTGTCCCCAATCGTCCCAATAACCATTTCAGGGCAACTTTTCGTTGCCCAAATTTCAGGTGATTCATGTCCGTGACTTCCGTCGACAGAACCGCAGAATTTCGAGAGCGTCTTCAGTCCCGTCAGGCCCGCATCGGCATCGTAGGCATGGGCTATGTCGGCCTCCCGCTCGCACTCCTCTTCAGCGAAGAGCGTTTCCGCGTTACCGGTTTCGATATCGACGCGCGCAAGGTAGACACCCTGAATGGGGGCGGCTCCTACATCGTGCGCATTCCCTCCACCGAGATCGGGATGGCGAGGCAAAAAGGATTCGCCGCAACTTCCGACTACAGCCGGATCGCCCAGATGGACGTGGTTATCATCTGCGTGCCCACCCCGCTGAACGAGTACCATGAGCCTGACCTGAGCTATGTCACCGGCACCGTCAAGAGTCTGGCGCCGTACGTGCACGAAGGCCAGCTCATCATTCTCGAGAGCACCACCTATCCCGGCACCACCGAAGAGGTCATGGTCCCGCTGCTCGAGAAGGGAAATCCGGCCGGTCTGAAGGTTGCACGTGACGCCTCCAATGGTGGCTTCTATGTCGCGTTCTCGCCGGAACGCGAGGATCCGGGCAACGATACCGTCGCCCGGCGCGATATTCCCAAAGTGGTTGGCGGCTGCGGGCCCGTCGCCCGCGACCTTGCCTCCGCTCTCTATAGCACCATCTTCAATCGTACCGTCCCCGTCTCCTCCCCGGCCGCTGCTGAGATGACCAAGCTGCTTGAGAACATCTATCGCTGCGTCAACATCGCGCTCGTCAATGAGCTCAAGCAGTTGTGCATGCGGATGGGCATCGACCCGTTTGAAGTCATCGATGCGGCCAAGACCAAGCCCTTCGGCTTTCAGGCCTTCTATCCGGGACCCGGACTGGGCGGCCACTGCATCCCCATCGATCCCTTCTACCTCTCCTGGAAGGCAAAGGAATTTGACTTCCGGACGCGCTTCATCGAACTGGCTGGCGAAATCAACATCGGCATGCCCTACTTCGTCGTCGATAACATCGTCGAGGCCATGAGCCAGCAGGGCAAAGCATTGCGCGGTGCGCGCGTCCTGATTCTCGGGATGGCCTACAAGCGTGACATCGATGACCTGCGCGAATCGCCCTCGCTCACCATCATCGAGTTGCTGCAGAAACGCGGAGCACAGGTGGCCTACAACGATCCTTTCTTTCCCACCGTCGGCCAGGGACGGAAGTACGCGCTGAATATGACCAGCACTCCGCTGGAACAGATTCCGGAATTCGACTGCGTCGTGATCGTAACGGATCACTCGCAGTATGACTATCCCGGCATCGTCGCCAAAGCGAAGTTGGTCGTCGACACCCGCAACGCCACCCGCGGCATCGAGGCCACGAACATCGTCCGGTGCTGATTCCTTCAGAAGTTAATTAAGCAACGGACTTGAGTCGCCGTTGAACTTTCAGCAACAAGAAAGGCCCGCCATACACTATGGCGGGCCTTTTGTTTTGCAACGGCGCGGCGTACTACGGGATCGCCGCGGTGTAGACGTTGGAAGGTGCGCTTTCCACCCCCGACGCATCCACGCTTGTCACTTGATAGTTGTAAGTCGATCCACTCTGCACTGTGGTATCCGTGTAAGTGGTTGGCGTATTCACCGCCGTATTCAGCTTCTGATAGCTACCCGTGCCGGTGGACCGGTAGACGTTGTAACTCACCACCGGATCCGTACTGCTCGCCGGAGCCGTCCAGCTCAGCTGCACTTCATACGAGGTGGGGGCTACGCCGGTACCGGTCAGCGTGATGGTCTGCGTTGCGCCGCTCGCCGCATTGCTGGTGATCGTCACCAGCCCGGTTGCGGCGCCCGCGGTAGTCGGATCGAACTGCAGACTCAGCACCGCTGTCTGCCCCGGATTCAGCGTTACCGGGAAGTTAATTCCCGACATCGTGAATCCGGTTCCGGTCAGCGTGGCTGCGCTCACCGTCACCGGTCCTCCGCCAGAAGACGTGAGAGTCACCGTCTGCGTCGCAGGCGTGTTCAGGTTGACGTTGCCGAAGGCCACCGTCGTCGAGCTTAGCGTCAGGCCCGGCGATCCGCCGCTCAACTGGATGTTGAACGTCTTCGCCAGACCGCTCGCCGTTGCCGTCAGCGTGACTGTTTGTGTTGAGGTCACGGCCGCGACCGTGGCTGTGAATGCGGCGCTGGTCGAACCAGCCGCCACCGTCACCGATGCCGGCACAGTGACCGCGGCGTTGTTACTGGCCAGGGTTACAGCCAACCCGCCCGTCCCCGCCGCCGCCGTCAGCGTGACGGTGCACGCGTCCGTTCCGGCCGCGCTGTAGGACGCAGTTGCGCACGTCAGCGAATTCAGCGTCCCGGCCGCCGCGCCTCCCGTTCCGCTCAGCGTGATCGTGGGGTTTGGGTTCGTCCCGGCATTGCTCGTGATCGCAATGGACCCGGTCGCTGCGCCCGCCGTCGTCGGATCGAACGTCACCTGCAGCACCGCAGACTGTCCAGGATTCAGCGTCACCGGGAAAGTCGCCCCGGTCATCGTGAATCCTGTCCCCGTCAGTGTCGCCGCACTGATCGTCAGCGGCGATGTGCCCGACGAGGTGAGAGTCACCGACTGGCTGGTCGGCGTGTTGAGCGTCACGTTTCCGAAGGCAAGACTGTTCGTGCTCAGGCTCAGGATGATCGTTTGTGCGTTCAGCTGCAGCGTGAACACCTTGGTGCTTCCACCCGCCGACGCTGTCAGTGTCGCCGTCGTATTCGATGTCACCGCCGCAACGGCGGCGTTGAATCCGGCTGTTGTTGATCCCGCAGCGACCGTCACCGAAGCTGGAAGGGTCACTGACGAACTGCTGCTCGACAGCGTGACCACCGTACCGCCCGCTGGCGCCGCCGCAGTCAGCGTGACGGTGCACGCGTCCGTTCCGGCCGCGCTGTAGGACGCAGTTGCGCAGGTCAGCGAATTCAGCGTGCCGGCCGCCGCGGTTCCCGTTCCACTCAGCGTGACCGTGGGGTTTGGGTTCGTCCCGGCATTGCTCGTGATCGCGATGGACCCGGTCGCAGCTCCCGCCGTCGTCGGATCGAACGTGACCTGCAGCACCGCAGACTGTCCAGGATTCAGNNGGCGTGTTGAGGGTCACGTTTCCGAAGGCAAGACTGTTCGTGCTCAGGCTCAGGATCATTGTCTGAGCGTTCAGCTGCAGCGTGAACACCTTGGTGCTTCCACCCGCCGATCCCGTCAGTGTCGCCGTCGTATTCGACGTCACCGCCGCAACCGTGGCGTTGAATCCGGCCGTTGTTGATCCCGCCGGAACCGTAACCGAAGCTGGAACGGTCACTGACGAACTGCTGCTCGACAGCGTGACCACCGCACCGCCCGCCGGTGCCGCCGCAGTCAGCGTCACGGTGCAGGCGTCAGTTCCGGCCGCGCTGTAGGACGCTGTCGCGCAGGTCAGAGCGTTCAGCACTCCCACCGGTGCGTCTCCCGTTCCGCTCAGCGTGACCGTGGCGGTTGGATTAGTCGTTGCATTGCTCGTGATCAGGATGGACCCGGTCGCAGCGCCCGCCGTCGTCGGATCGAACGTGACCTGCAGCGTAGCAGCCTGACCTGGATTCAGCGTTACCGGGAAGGTCGCCCCGGTCATCGTAAATCCCGTCCCCGTGAGTGTCGACCCATTGATCGTCAGCGGCGATGTGCCGGACGAGGTCAGCGTCACCGACTGGCTGGTCGGAGTGTTGACCGTCACGTCCCCGAAAGCCAGACTGGTCGTGCTCAGGCTCAGGATCATGGTCTGTGCGTTCAGCTGCAGCGTTAAAGTTTTCGTGCTGCCGCCCGCCGATGCGGTTAGCGTCGCGGTCGTGGTCGATGTCACCGCGGAAACTGCAGCGTTGAATCCGGCCGTTGTTGAGCCCGCCGCCACCGTCACCGAAGCCGGTACCGTCACCGAAGAGCTGCTGCTCGACAAAGTAACGGCTTCTCCACCCGCCGGGGCCGCCGCGCTCAGCGTTACCGAGCACGCATCGGTGGCCGCACCCGTCAGCGTCTGGTTGGTGCAGGAAAGGGAACTGAGCGCACCGGCCGTCGACAGCCCGTTCCCGCTCAGGCTGATCGCAATCGTCCCATTGGTGGTGGCATTGCTGGTGATTGTGATCGTACCCGTGGCCGCGCCCGCGGTCGTCGGATCGAAGCTCACTTGCAGCGTTACGCTTTGACCAGGGTTCAGCGTCACCGGGAACGTCGCCCCGGTCATCCCGAAGCCCGTTCCGGCCACCGTCCCGCTGTTGATTGTTACAGCGGACGAACCGGATGAAGTCAGCGTGACCGTCTCCGTACTGGTGGTGTTGAGGTTCACGTCGCCAAAGTTGAGCGTGGTTGTGCTCACGCTCAGGGCCGGCGCCTGAGCCTGTAACTGCACCGCGAAGATCTTCGAAGCCGTGCCCGAGCTCGCGGTCAGGTTCACCGTCGTGGTTGGTGTTACTGCCGTGGCTGTTGCCGTAAAGAACGCATTCGTGCTGCCTGCCGGCACCGTCACACCCGCCGGCACGGTCAGGGCGCTGTTGCTGCTCGACAGATTCACGTTGAGTCCGCCTGTGGGCGCCGCCGCCGTCAGTGTAACCGTGCAGCTGTCGGTTCCCGCTCCTGCAATCGTCGAGTTGTTGCAGAACAGGCCGCTCAGCACGCCCGCTGCCGCATCGCCCGTTCCACTCAGTGCTACTACGGCGGTCCCGCCCGTCGATGCGTTCGATGTCACGGTCAGTGTGCCGGTCGCAGCTCCGGAACTCGTCGGATTAAAGTTCACCTGCAGTGTGAATGCATTGCCCGGATTCAACGTTAACGGGAAAGCAGGGCCGGACACAGCGAATCCTGCGCCGCTCACGGTCGCTGCACTGACCGTCAGCGGTGCGGTCCCGGTGGACAGGACCGTCACGAATTGCGGCGTCGCCTGCGCGTTAACGGTGACGTCGCCGAAGGTCAGGCTGCTGGCGCTCAGGCTCATCGCGGCCGTGCCGCTGTCGCCGCCACCAGTCTGCACCGGATCCAGCTGCAGACTAAACGTTGCCGAGCTGCTTCCCATCGTTGCCGTGATGGTCGCGGTCTGCGCTGAGCTCACCGCGGCCGCCGTCAGCGTGAAACTCGCGCTGCTCGCGTTGGCCGCAACCGCCGCGCTCGCCGGAACCACGGCTGCAGCATTGCTGCTGGACAGATTGATCGTGTCGCCGCTGCTGTCTACAGCTCCGCTCAGCGTAATCGCACAATTGTCCGTGCCCGCGCCCGTTATCGTACTGCTGCTGCACGCCACCAGAGTGACCGTTGGCGCAGCCGGAGGCGTGACCGCCGTCGTTCCCGTCCCGCTCAGAGCCACCGTTACGTTCCCCGAAGCGGCATTGCTCACCACAGTCAGCGTTCCGGTCGCCGCGCCCTGTGCCGTCGGACTGAACTGAAGGTTCAGCGTCAACGACCCACCGCCGGCCAACGTCATCGGAAGCGTATTCTGGCTCGCCAGCGAGAACGACTGCCCCGCTGCGCTGATTTGCGTAATCTGTACCGATACCGTGCTCGGGTTTTGGATCGAGACGCTGCTCGTCCCCGATTGTCCAACCGTAACGTTACCGAAAGAGAGTGTGCCAGTCGACGCGCCCAGTGCGCCCATGGCTGAGGCATTTGACTCAATGCTCCCGCAGCCCGACAGGGCCACACTAAGAACACAGAGGGCTGTCACCAGGAGCACAGCACAGCACACCGAGTACTTCTGAGGAAGACTACGGCCAGTCCGGCGGTGACTGTGAATCTGCGAATTGCCTGAAGACGCGCCGACGACACCGCGGGCCTTCCCCACGGCGGGGATCGTATCGATGGAGTGCATCTACCTCACCTCTTGCAAAACAAAAAAGCTCAGCAACTTCGGACCACGATCGGCCTGAGGCGCCGGAATGTCGGAGCGCCTCAGTCGCCGGGCGGGCCCACTTCCTTTTAGGTCCCTGCTTGCTCTTGTCCCGGTTCAAACAACGAACTTGGCGGATAACGTTGTCCTGCTGTATGCACGTCGGTCGCCGTCCTTTTCAACAGTAGGTTACCTTTGTGTTTTCGGCACAATATGTCGCGCTTTATATAGGGTTCCATGCCATAACCCTTCCATTTTGTTTAGGCGACGAGAAACACCACAGCGTAGGAATTGCGCCCGAAAGTAGACAAATCTTACCAATAAGGGTAATCGCTACGCATGATGACTTTAGTCATGTGTGCACCGTTTTCGCTGCACAGAAGTTTGTCCCGGCCGTGCTAACACTCGGCTTCGAATCTCCGACCCGCCTTCCTCACGCCAGGCCCTTCAATCGATGGCACCGCTATCGTCGGCCACCAGCGCGGACCGATTCTGCACCGGAGGGACAGTGAGTTCAGGCTCCGTCCGGACAGGCAGCCGGCCATTGCTCTTTGAGGAATCGGGATTCCAGCGAGCCGGCCCGCTCCAGTGACTTCCCTGATGCCACCCCCGTTCGGGTAATAGAGTCCCCGAAGTCTCTCCCGGACAATCCCGATTGGGACCGGGGATACTGGTCCTCTGACAAACGCGCATTGCCCTTTAGGCCTCCCCGACGGGAGGCCTTTTCCTTGCCAGCTTGCTGATTTCCTACGTCGACCCTTCCCGTTTGTAACTACTGCCGCGACTGGGACCGCCACTGTTCTCATGGTGTTGCAGTGCGGTTCGAGCGACAATCATTCAGGGAAACTTTGATCAAGCCACTGTTTTGAAGGGGCACGGATTCAGCCGTGCCGTAAGAATTGCTGGAAAGTGGGCTTTAGTCCGCAAAGTGCGTTCAGGACTTGCAGAAGCGATTGCCCTTTTGAGAAGCGGTGACGCCGCCGGCGTCGACCGCGCCATCGGGTTGCTCCAGAGCACCGTGCTCTCCTTCGGACTCAAAGTCTGTGGCCATCGCGAGGACGCCGAAGACACCGCGCAGGAAGTCCTTGTCAAGGCCCTGCCCCATCTGGCGAAGCTCGAAGATCCGCGGGCGCTTTCGGCCTGGCTCTACACCGCCGCGAAGAATCGCTGCTGGCAGGGACGCAGAACCGCGACGTATCGGAAGACGGTCGCCCTCGATCAGCTCCTGCCCGACCACGCGGAGCTGGAAACCCTGTTGCTGGCCGATCCGGCCGCGAGCCCGGAGGACGCGGCCCGGCGCGGCCAGGATCATCGCCTGCTCCACCAGGCCGTCCTGGCTCTGCCGCCGCAGTACCGGATCGTTCTGGTGCTTCACGATATGGAGGAGCTCGATACGGATCTGGTGTCGAAGATCCTCTCCATCCAGCCCGGAACCGTGCGCGTTCGGCTGCATCGGGCACGCCTGCTCGTGCGCCAGGAGATGGCAAAGCTCCTGGAGCGAAGGGCGGCCGCGCCTCGTCGGAAGAAAACACCGGCGAAGCCTCCAGCCCAGTGCCGCGAGATCTTCGCGAATCTCTCGGAATATCTGGACGGCAAGCTGGAGCCGGAGAGCTGTGAGCGCATGCGCCACCATATTGAAGCGTGTCCGGCCTGCGTTGCCTTCATCCAGGATCTCAAGCGGGCCATCGACCGCTGTCATGCGCTCGAAGTATGCCCGGATCGGGAGACACAGCCCATTCTCCGCCGCTTGCTGACCGAAGAATACCTTCGCTTGAAGAGTTCTTCCGTCCGCCTGTAACACCCGGCGCTCTCCCGGCGTTTAGTGGAGTGAAGGCATCCGAAGCAGATTCTGACCTGAGCCGATCGACGCCGCCGGTCGTATGGCTCCTGTGTCTCTGCGCTGCGGAGCCGGTGAGGCAAGCACGAATGAGGAGATTTCGCTGGAAATTCTGGGCCGTGGGGTGGCTGGTTGCTCTGGTGCCCTTCGGCGTTCAAGCCCAGGCGCCGACGCTGACGCTGCGCCAGGCCGTCGATCGGGCCCTAAGGAAAAATCCGCTGGCGGCCGCAGCCCACGCGGACGTGCAGTCCGCCGAAGCCGGGACCGCGTTGGCGAAGACAGCGTTGTGGCCACGGCTGAACTTTACCGAGGACCTCTCGCGCGGCAACGATCCGGTCTATGTGTTCGGAACCAAACTCCGCCAGCAGCGCTTCGCTCAAAACGATTTTTCCCTGAATGCCCTGAATCGCCCGACGCCGGTGGGCAACTTCACCACGCGATTCAGCGGCCAGTGGATGCTCTTTAATGGGTTCGAGACGCAGCAGCAGATGCGCGGAGCGCAACTCGGCGCCCAGAGCGCGACCTCCGTGGAAAAAGCCGCCGATCAGGGCATCGTCTTCCAGGTCGTGCAGGCATACCAGGCCGTGCTCTACGCACAACGGCAGCTGGACGTCGCGCAGCACGAGCAGCAGACCGCGGAAGTGCTGGTCCACGACGCCGAGACGCGGGTCAAGGCAGGGCTGGCCATCGACTCCGATCTGCTGTCGGCGCAGGTCAATCTCGCGGCGCGGCAGCAGGAGAATATTGCAGCCGAGGGCGCGGTGGAAACGGCGTGGGCCGAACTCGATGCAGCCGTAGGCGGCGCAATCGGTCCCCGGCCGCAGTTGCACCCGATTGACGCAAAGACGTTTCCCGAAGGTGCACTCGAGGAGGACGTGACGAAGGCGCTGGCAGCGCGGCCCGATCTTAAGGCCTTGCGCCAGCAGACCGCCGCACTCGATCAGAACGCGAAAGCGGCTCGGTCGGACTTCTTCCCGCAGGTGAGCGCGTACGGCAACTGGGAAACGGACCGGCAGACCTTTGCCGGCGACGGCGGAAATAACTGGGTTGCCGGCGCACAGCTCAATCTCGACATCCTGCCGCTCGGCAAGCGCGCGCATCTCGAGCAGGCGCGTGCCGCGCAGGCGAAGGCGGCGGCCGAGGAGCGCGGCCAGGAACAGCAGATCCGCCTTGCGGTGAGCCGCGCTTTCACGGGTCACCAGACCGCCGAGCGCATGGTGGCGACTGCGCACGCCGCCATGGACCAGTCGGCCGAAGGTCTACGTATCCTGCGCAACCGCTACGATGCCGGCCTGGCCACCATGACCGATCTGCTGCACGCCGAGGATGCGCAGCGGCAGAGCCAGAACAACTACTGGCAGGCCGCTTATGGAAACACGGTAGCGTATGCGGCCCTGCTGTATGCCACCGGACAACTGACGCCTGACACCGCGGAGACCCTGCAATGAAACACTCTCTGTATCTTTCTTCCGGATTTTTTTCGGCTCTGCTGTTGCTGGGCTGCTCCCATTCGAGCCCCGCGCCCACTGCGCCTCCCACCGCTCAGGCACAGCTGGTGCACAGTGTTGCCGCACAGACGCCGCAGATCCTCCGGATGACAGGAACGGTCCACGCCAAAGAAACGGCCCTGATCTCCGCGCAGGTGCCCGGGCATATCCGCCAGGTGCTGGTGCAGGCTGGCGATCGCGTGCGAGCCGGTCAGCTGCTGGCCACGCTCGACGATGCGGCGATGCAGTCGACGCTGGGCCAGGCGACCGCCGCGCAAACCGCAGTCGAAAAGCAGCAGGCTGCGGCGCAGACCAACGCGCAGCTCGCGGCGGGAACGCTGGCACGCTACCAACTCCTGAAAGACGAAAAGAGCGTCACCCCCCAGGAATTCGATGAGGTCGAGAAGCGCTCGCAGGCCGCGGCGCTCCAGCTTCAGGCGTTTGAGGCGCAGAGCCAGGGAGCCAAAGCGACGGTCGAAGGCGCGCGCACGCAGTTGGGATACACCGCGCTGCACGCGCCGTTCGCCGGGATCGTCACCGCGCGCATGGCCGACCCCGGCACCCTGGCCGCGCCCGGCATTCCGCTGCTCCAGATCGATCGCGACGGACCCCTGCAGGTGTACACCACAGTGGATGAGTCCCTCATCGGAACCGTGCGCATGGGCATGAAGGTCCCCGTGAGCATCGAGGGCGTCGATACCGCAGAACTCACCGGGACCGTTGCCGAGATTGTGCCCGCGGCCGATCCAGCGAGCCGCAGCTTCCTCGTCAAGCTCGACCTGCCCGCAGTAAACAATCTGCGAGCCGGAATCTACGCGACGGCAGGATTTCCCGGAGCCGTGAAGCCGACGATCCTGGCGCCGCAGTCGGCCGTGGTCATGCGCGGATCGCTGGCCTGCGTCTATGCGCTCGATGCCGACGGCCTGGCGCAGCTGCGCTATGTCACGCTCGGCAGCCGGCAGGGTGATCAGGTGGAGATTCTTTCCGGCCTCGCCGCCGGAGAAGCGCTCGTCAACAATCCAGGCGATCGCGATCTCGCCGGACGTCGCATCGAGCCCGTCTACGGGGCCCAGTCATGAAAAAAAGTTCATACGGGATCGCCGGGCAGCTGGCCCACACCTTCATCAATTCGAAGCTGACGCCGGTCACCGTCGTCGCGGCCCTGGCTCTGGGTTTCCTGGCCGTACTCGCCATCCCGCGCGAGGAGGAGCCGCAGATCCTCGTCCCCATGCTCGACGTGATGACCGCCATGCCGGGTGCCTCGCCGCAGGAAGTCGAACAGCGCGTCACCAATCCCGTCGAAAGCCTGATGCACGAAATTCCCGGCGTCGAGTACGTGTACTCCATCTCCAGCCCTGGGCAGAGCCTGGTCATCGTGCGCTTCCTGGTGGGGACGTCGCAGGAAGACGCGTTGATCAAGGTCTACAGCAAGCTCTACTCCAACGCCGATCGCATGCCCCAGGGCGTCTCGCAGCCGCTCATCAAGGCCCGGTCCATCGACGACGTTCCCATCTTGGCGCTCACCCTGTGGGGCGAGCACTACAACGGCTATCAGCTGCGCCAAATGGCCGATGAGGTCGAGCACACTATCAGCCAGATCCCCGACGTTTCCGAGACAAAGGTGATCGGCGGACAGCCCCGCGCGATGCGCGTGATTCTCGACAGCGCCAAGCTCGCGGCCTTCGGCTTCTCGGCGAATGACGTCGTCGGCCGCCTGCAGGCCGCGAACGCACGCACCCAGGCCGGGGAATTTGCCGAAGGCAACCAGGAGATTCGCGTCGACGCCGGCAATCTCTTCCGCGATACGCACGATCTGGAAGGCGTCGTTCTCGGCGTCGCCAACGGACACCCGGTGGTCCTGCGCGACGTCGCCAGCCGCATCGTCGACGGCCCTGCCGAGGCGCAGGATTATGTCCTGTTCGGCGCCACGCTGGCGCATGCCGATGGCGCGCCCGCGAAAAACTATCCCGCTGTCACCATCACCGTCGCCAAGCGCAAAGGCACAAACGCCACCGATATCGCCAACGCGGCACTGGCGCGCGTACAGGAGATGAAGGGCGTCTCGCTGCCCTCCGACCTCACCATCACCACCACGCGCAATTACGGCACGACCGCGAAAGACAAATCGGACACGCTGCTGAAGCACCTGCTGCTGGCGACCATCTCGGTCACGATCCTCATCGCGCTGTTCCTCGGCTGGCGCGAATCGGGCGTGGTGCTGCTCGCCATCCCCGTCACGCTGGGCCTCACCCTCGCGGTCTTCTACCTGATGGGCTACACGCTCAACCGCGTGACACTCTTTGCTCTCATCTTCAGTATTGGCATCCTGGTCGACGATGCCATCGTCGTCGTCGAGAATATAGTCCGGCACTTCCGCATGCCCATCAACGCGCGGCGACCGCTCAGCGAGGTCGCGGCCGAGGCAGTCGCCGAAGTGGGCAATCCCACCATCCTCGCCACCTTCAGCGTTATCGCGGCCATCCTCCCCATGGCCTTTGTGCGCGGCCTCATGGGCCCGTACATGCGGCCCATTCCCGTCGGCGCCTCAGTGGCCATGCTCTTCTCGCTCGTCGTTGCCTTCGTGGTCTCTCCGTGGGCCGCGCTGCGGCTCCTCGGGCGCAAACATCTCGCCGGCGCGCATACCCTCATTCCGGAAAAAGAAGGCTGGCTGGTGCGCTTTTACCGGCGCGCGATGCATCCTCTCATGCGCACCGCGCGCGCCCGCTGGATCTTCCTCGGCGCGGTGGTGCTCCTGCTGATGCTGGCCTGCGCTCTCGTCCCCATGAAAGCAGTCCTCGTCAAGATGCTGCCCTTCGACANNTTCGACAACAAGAGCGAGTTTCAGGTCATCGTCAACATGCCGGACGGAACCCCGCTCGAGCAAACCACGCGCGTCGCGCAGGCGCTGGGCGGCTATCTCAGCCGGCAACCCGAGGTCGAGAACTACCAGATCTATGCTGGAACCTCGGGCCCGTTCAACTTCAACGGCCTTGTGCGCCACTACTATCTGCGTCGTCAGCCCAACCAGGCCGATATCCAGGTGAGCCTGCTGCCCGCAGACCAGCGCAGCGTGCAGAGCCATGCCATCGCGCGCCGCCTGCGTCCCGAGCTCGATCGAATTGCCGATGCCTACGGCGCGCGCCTCCAGGTCTCGGAGGTCCCGCCCGGACCACCGGTGCTGCAGACCCTGGTCGCCGAAGTCTACGGGCCCAGCCTCGAAGGTCAAACCGAAGTGGCCCGCCAGGTGAAGCAGGTCTTCCAGCAGACCCCCGGTGTGGTCGACACCGACTGGTACATGCAGGATCCGCAGCAGCAGCTCGTCATGCATGTCGACGAGGCAAAGGCGGCGCTGCACGGCATCCCCGTCGCTCAGGTGGCGCAGACGCTGGCGCTGGCGACCTCCGGAGCGCACGCCGGACTGCTCCATGTGCCGGAATCCCGCGAGCCCGTGCCCACACTGGTCGAGTTCGACCGCCCAGAACGCTCCTCACAACAGGGTCTCGAAAACATCCGCCTGCGCGGCGCCGATGGCAGCATGGTCTCACTGCGCGAACTGGTCGACGTCGAGCACACCACCCTGGCTCCGGACATCTACCACAAGAATCTGAAGCGCGTTGTGTACATCACCGGCGATGTGGCGGGCGCCGAAGAAAGCCCGGTCTACGCCATCATGAAGATGAACCGGGCCCTCGACCAGCTCAAGCTGCCCGACGGCTACTCCCTGGTTCGCTATAACTCCGTCCAGCCTGAGTCGACCAACCACTTCTCCATGAAGTGGGATGGCGAGTGGCAGATCACCCTCGAAGTCTTCCGCGACCTCGGCCTCGCCTTCGCCGCCGTGCTCATCCTTATCTATGTCCTCGTCGTCGGCTGGTTCAAATCCTTCACGGTGCCGCTCGCCATCATGATTCCCATTCCCCTCACCCTGGTNNCGCGAGGGCATGCCGCTCGCCGAAGCCGTCATCGATGCGGGCGCCATTCGCCTCCGTCCCGTCCTGCTTACCGCTGCCGGTGTCATCGCCGGGGCCAGCGTCATTCTTGCCGATCCCATCTTTCAGGGCCTCGGACTCTCGCTCATCGCGGGCACCGTGGCTTCCACCTTTCTGTCCTGGCCCGCTGTGCCGGTGCTCTATTACATGCTCAACGCCGGCAAGAGCGAGACCATTCACCCTGCTCCCATGGAGCATCAGGAGGTTGCATCATGACGGTCGAACGTGCTGTTCGTCTGCTCGCCGGTGTCATGGTTCTGGTTTCGCTCGCTCTGGCGCACTGGTTCTCTCTCTACTGGCTGTGGCTCGCCGTCTTCGTCGGCCTGAATCTGCTGCAGTCCGCATTCACCAACTGGTGCCCGGCCATGTCTATCTTCAAATGGATGGGGCTGCCCAGCGCCGGCGCGTGTTCCTAGCGAAGCGCAGAAGGTTCGCCATGGCGGCAAAGCCGATTTCCCCAAGAACAGCCGAAAGACTCAAGGACGAGGTCTATCGGCAGATGCTGCGCGTCGAAGCCGGCCACTCCACCGCGCAACTCGCCCTGGCGCTCGCTCTGCTCAGGGCATGGATCAGGCTCGACGACCATCATCCCCAGAGCGAAACCCGCCAATGGCTGCGCACCATCTGCCCGGTCTGCCTGCCCATGCTGGAAAGATCGCTGGCCGATTCGACCGTCGGCTGCCGCCCCCCGGACCAGACGTGAGGCGCTTTGCGGTCGGTGCCGCAGACGAAACCCGCGACCCTGAGCGCGGCTCAGGGCCCCCGCGTCCAGTCACGCATCGAAGCACACTCGTTCGGCGGTCACACCGAGCCCGCGAAGCGCGTCGGGAAAATGCGATAATCTCAGAGAAGGCAGTCCCACCGCGATCGCGGAGAGGTGGCAGAGCCCGGTTGAATGCACCTGACTCGAAATCAGGCATACTCGAAAGGGTATCGGGGGTTCGAATCCCTCCCTCTCCGCCAACTACTTGTCCAGCAGCATCCAGGAACATCCAGCCATTAAGTATAATCGACTGAAAACAATAACTTTCTTGCCTTTCTCCATCCAGCGCGGTACTATAAAAGCCGACTTCGGCTGGGGGTACTTCCGGGGGTATTTTCCCTTCTACCCTTGGGGGTATTTCCCTTTAGCTATTCGCTGGGGGCTTGCTGTGACACTTACGGACACTGGAATTCGCAAAGCAAAGGCCAAAAACACGGCATATCGGATGAGCGATGGTGGCGGCTTGTACCTGTTCGTGACGCCCCCGGGTGGCAAACTCTGGCGCTGGAAGTACCGATTCGAAGGGCGCGAAAAGCTAATGTCTTTCGGGGGCTATCCCGATGTGTCCCCTTCCTTGGCCCGCGAACGGCACCTTGAGGCGCGCAAGCTGCTGGTGTCAAGGGCGGAGTAAAA
>PMAM01000313.1:13196-41992 GCA_003152595.1 Acidobacterium sp. | reverse complement strand
CGGCGCGGATCAACGAGCGGTTTGGACGCGGGGAGTATCGGCCGATCCTTTTGTTGCGGTCGCATCACGAGCCGCCGGAAGTGTTCCGCTTTTACCGGGCGGCGGATGTGTTTTATGTGAGCAGCCTGCACGACGGGATGAACCTGGTAGCGAAGGAATTTGTTGCGGCGCGGACGGATCTGAAGGGAGTCCTGGTGCTGAGCGAGTTCACCGGGGCGGCGCGGGAGTTGACAGAAGCGCTGATCGTGAATCCATACGACCTGGAGGCGAGCAGCGAAGCGCTGGCGACGGCGCTGCGGATGCCGGTGGAGGAGCAGCAGGACCGGATGCGATCGATGCGGTCCCTGCTGGCGCAATTCAATGTGTACCGCTGGGCGGGGAAGATGCTGGTGGATGCGGCGCGGCTGCGGGATCAGGGACGGGTGACGGAGCGGCTGGCGGAACGGCCGCACGCGGAGGCGGCTCTTTAGGGGAAGCTCCTGCCTTCTGCGCGAGCGGACGCATTTCGCGCCCCGGTTTGCTCCTCCAGCGTTCCCCAGGCGACAACGATTGCAGCAAGCGTACGTGTTGTGTGCCTTTTCGTACCGTCATGGCTTCAACACGCCAGAGTGAACGGCGCATCGCGATGGTAGGCTGAATTCATCGGCACACGATGAGTGAGATTTTTCAGCTGCGATGCATTGGCTGCGCGCACACAGCGGAGCCGCAGGCCCTTCCTGGCAACTTCCGCTGCGCAGAGTGCGGCGAGTTGTTTGAGGTGGTGTATCCCGGGTGGACGGCGCCGAAACAGGCGGGACTAAAGCAAACCGGGCCCAATCCGAGCGCTCTGCGCTGGCTGTGGAAGGAACGGCGCATGTCAATGGAGGCGGCGGATCGCAGCGGGGTGTGGCGTTTCCGGGAGATGCTGCCGATCCTCACTTCGGAGAAGAACATCGTTTCGATCGCCGAGGGCAACACGCCGCTTTACGATCTGCCCCGGGCGGGCGAGCGGCTGCACGTGGCGCGGCTACACGCGAAGCATCAGGGCATGAATCCCACCGGATCGTTCAAGGACACGGGCATGACCACGGCGATCTCCGTAGCGCGGGAAAGCGGCGCGGAGTGGGTGGCGTGTGCTTCGACCGGGAACACGTCGGCATCGATGGCGGCTTATGCAGCGCGTGCGGGGATGCGAAGCCTGGTGTTGCTGCCGGATGGCGAGATTGCCTGGGGGAAGCTGGCGCAGGCCATGGACTACGGCGCTCTGACGCTGCAGCTGCAGACCGACTTCGATGGCTGCGTGCGCGTGTTGATGGAGGTGCTGCGCCGCGCGCCCGTGTATCTGCTGAACTCGGTGAATCCGTATCGGCTGGANNGTGATCCAGGCGGAGGGGGCGAACCCGCTGGTGCGGTCGATCAACGAATTCGGCGGCAGGAAGCTGGAGCCGGTGCAGGCGAAGACGCGCGCCACGGCGATTCGCATCGGCAACCCGGCGTCGTGGAAGAAGGCGGTGCGCGTCATCGAGCAGACCGGCGGCTGGGTCGAGCAGGTTTCCGAGGCGGAGATCGCGCTGGCGAAGGCCGAGATCGGAGCGGAAGGGATTGGCTGCGAGCCGGCGTCGGCGGTGACGCTGGCCGGCTTGAAGAAGCTGGTCGCGCAGGGCAAAGTGGGCGCGGAGGATTCCGTGGTGGTGGTACTGACCGGCCACACGCTTAAGGATCCGGACTACACCATCCAGTACCACCGAGGCGAGTGGCCGAAGGAGGCGTCGGCGGAACTGGGTTCCGCGATTGCAGCGACGCGGCGGAATGCGGCCCGCATTGAAGCCTCGGCGGATGCGGTACTGAGTGAACTGGAGCGGTTCGGGCGATGAAGCTGCGGCTGCCGGCAACGTCGGCAAACCTGGGACCGGGTTTTGATGCGCTGGCTTTGGCGCTTAAGATCTACCTCGATGTGGAGGCAGAGGCGGCGGAGCAGGTGTCGGTCGAGGCGACGGGACGGAACGCGGACATCTGCGGCGCGACGGAGAACAACCTACTGCTGGCGACCTATCGGGAGATTCTGGCTGGTCACGGGCGGGCGTTTGTACCGCTGCGGCTGCGGGTGAGGAACGAGATTCCGCTGGGGATGGGCTGCGGGTCTTCGGCGGCGGTACGTCTTGCGGCGGTGGCTCTGGCAGCGCATTTTGGCGAGCTGGGATGGAGCCGGGATCGGATTTTGGCCGAGGCATCGCGGCTTGAAGGGCATCCGGACAATGCGGCTGCCTGCTGGCTCGGGGGGTTTGTGGCGAGCGCGTTTGAGGGCGACCAGGTCCAGGCGATTTCGATCCCTGCACCGCGAGACTGGCGGGCGGTGATCGCGATGCCGGAGCAGCCGCTGGGCACCCATGCATCGCGCGGATTCCTTCCCGAGGCTTACACACGAAAGGATGTAGTCGACAATCTGCAGCGGGTCGCGCTGCTGACGGCGGCGTTTGCCACGGGGAGAGCCGACGTGATCGCCAGTGCAATGGGGGACCGGCTGCATCAACCCTACCGGTCTGAGGCTTGCCCGCTGCTGCCGCGGCTGCTTCCCCTGGCGGGGCGGGGGGGAATTGCTGGAGTTGCGCTGAGTGGTGCGGGTCCCGGTGTTCTGCTGTTAACGACTTCAGAACAGGCGGCTTCCGACGCGATGAATCTGGCGGCTGGTGCAGCGGAGGGGTTGGGGAAGGTCGATTTTCTGGTGGCGGAGCTGGAGAACGAGCCGGTCAGCTACTCGGCTGGCGGCGGGGTCTGAAAGGCACGCGGACCCGGCAATTAGCGCATGCCCCAAAAGTAATGCAAATTGGCGTCCTACCGTAACTCGTTGAGTCTATTACCAAAATTACCGAAGATTGCTTGCCACAAGCGGCCTGAGGCCCTATTTTCGCATCTGTGGGCAGTTCTGGGGGAGGGCTGCTCCGGCGTCCGTGATTCCTTAAAGGATCCGGGCGCCTTAACTTTTTGNNAAAGGGGACAACGAGAGAGATGGCAGCAGTCGGGATCGCTGAAGTAAGTGATGCGACGTTTGACCAGGAGGTGCTGCAGTCGGAGCAGCCGGTTCTGGTGGACTTTTGGGCAACGTGGTGCGGGCCGTGCCGGGCGCTGGCGCCGATCGTGGATGAGGTGGCGACGCAGTACAGCGGNNGCGCTGCTGATCTTCAAGGGCGGCAAGGTGGCGGACCAGATCGTGGGCTACGTGCCGAAGGAGACGATCGAGCGGAGCATCACGCGGGTTCTGGGGTAGAGGAAGCGGCCGGTAGCTTGTGGCCGGTAGGCTGTAGCTGAACTGAGATTCGAGGGACCGCGCTGCTGGAGGGGCCGATTGGGCCTGCTCTGGCGGCGCGGTCTTGCTTTTGGGGTCGCGTGCGGGCTGGCCCCCCTTCCCCCCTGGCATGGGGCTGCGGCAAATGGTTGAAAACAGTGGCTGATTTATTGTTGTCGAGCTCGACAACATCGCCCTATTCCGGATAGCGGGACGAGCGGGAAGTGGACGCCCGGGGCGGAATGGCGCTTTGACGGCGGTCAGACCCTGGGCCATGGCGGTTCTCCTTTCGTCCCGGCAATGAAAAAGGCTCGCTGATGGCGAGCCTTGCTTGCGGGAAATTCTGTGGGGACACTTCTCCCCGTGGTTTTAGGATCGCGCTTGGGGAGGAGCAATGCAAGGGGAATCGGCGGGGTGAACGGTACGAAGGTCATGACGAGCGGGAAGCTGGAAGGGGGAAGCAGGAAGCGGCGGGGGCTGGGGCCCCGGTTCGATCCTGCGAGTGCGCCTCTCGGGGCGCGCGCATCGCGCAGGATCGAACAAGGAAGGCGCTGCGCGCCGACGTTTTTTCGGCACGACTGAAGTCGTGCCCTTTTACAAAAGCGGCTGGTTGGAGGTCCGCGCTTTTCACATCTGCCAAAACCGGGCAGATGTGGGGCACCTGGGGTTGGGGTGTTCGTCCGGGCCGGGCTCGCGAGTGCGGGGAGTGGGTGCTGCGAATGAACCAAAAGAGTAAAGCTGTGGAAAAGCCAGTGCCGATTAAGGACAGAGACCGAATAGGATTCCGCATCTTGCCGATTGGCAATTACGTACCCTGATTTCAACTTTCATTCGCCTGGAAGCAGCCTTAGATTGGAAACAGCCATGGGCAATCGCACGCGACCAATCAAGCCGCTCTTCCCGGATGCTGGCCTGGATCTTCTCCGGGAAGTCGGTTCGCGCAAGTTCCGCACCATCCTGGCGCATCCGCCGTGGCAGTTCCAGAATAGAGCCGGGAAAGTCGCGCCCGAGCATAAGCGTTTGTCGCGATACGGCACCATGGCACTCCAAGGGTGCTTTTCGCTCTGAGGGTCACTCCACATTGCTTGAAAAACCCCTAGATTTACGCCTTTTGGTAGAGGCCTTCGCCAGCGTTTGCTGGAGTAGTATTTGCCCAGTGAAGTCCGGATAAGCGATCTGGCGGCGTCGATCCTCGATGGCTTGGAGCATGAGCCCAGCGTATCGCGGAGAGATCGTGCGGTCGCCGAGGGCAATGCGGATGACATCGATTGCCTCCCGGAGATCGTCGAGGTCTTTAGTTTCCCGTAGCCAGGTGTTGAATTCATGCCCGAGGGAAGTTTTGAGTTGGGTCACGCGGCGGCCCTCCAAGAGCGAGAAGCCTCACTGCGTTGAGGCTTCCCCGACCTCTTTCTGACGCTCTCAGGATGCAAGATCGGCGGCGCCAGGACAAGGGCAAAAGAAGAGGAACAAGCCGAACAGTTAGCAACTGTCGGAATTTGGGACACTAGCTCCCCAAAGGAATCCCAGCAGGAGTCGACTCTTCCAAGAGGGCCGTTTCGGTGGTTAGTTGAGAAGCCGGTATCTTCCAGGTCCTTCAAACGAGAGCACGCCAAGGTCGCGTAGAACCTGAAGCTGCTGCCTGATTTTGGCGCGAATGTGACGATTACCTAGGTAGATTTGGGAAAAAGATTGCTCTCTCTCATAGAGTTCCGAAAGCCGGAAATCCCGCTTCGCTAGGTCTCTGATGATCGAGAGTGTCAGGGTCGTCCACCCGCGTTGGTTTGCGGGGATGTTAGCGAGCGGCAGGAATCGTCGGAACCGATCCCTGACTTCTGCTTTCGGAACACAGATACCTTTCTGAATAACGGCGATTTCCCCATCGATCGGGATTCGATCGAGACGGATGTTGCAACCGATCCAGCCAGCGCGTCTCGCGTGGGGTCCAAGGGCGGGCCGTTGCTCGATCACCACTGGGGTAAGGAAACTAGAATGAATCGCCGTCAGCGATTCGATCTGCCAAGTCTCGTTCCGCTCGAGTAAGCAGAGGGTCGGTGCAGAACCTAAGTTGATTCGTGCGAGCAGTGCTGAGTACGCTCCGTCGACCAGAGACCTCGTAGGACGCCTTCTGAATGTTTTGAGTTCGTATCTATGACCACAAGCGTCACATCCGAAATCCATTGCCTGAGTATTCGGGGCAGTGCGTATCAATCGATTGGACGGACATGCAAGGCAATAGCAGTTTTCCGAGAACCAGTGCTCAGAGATCACACGAGCCCGCTGCGGAGCACTGATGTAGGTCTCAGCAATCGATAGGTCGCAGGTCAGCTGCATATGTTGGTCTTCAAGTGATATTAAGACCTGGCGCAGCCAGACGACGGAAAAGCGGTAAAGGCGTTTATTCGACGGTCACCGACTTCGCCAGGTTTCTTGGCTGGTCTACGTCGCAGCCTCTGCGCACGGCTATGTGGTAGGCCAGCAATTGCAAGGGGATGACTTCGAGGATGGGGAGGAGCAGCTCGGGCGCGCTGGGGACGAAGAGGACGTGGTCGACTAACTGGCCGATATGCTCGTCGCCTCGGGTGGCTACGGCGATGACCTTACCGGAGCGCGCGGTGACTTCCTGGATGTTGGACAGCGTCTTTTCGTAGCGCTGGACGGAGTCGCGGTTGGTCTCGTCTTTGGTGGCGAGGACGACGACGGGGAGGGTCTCGTCAATGAGGGCGTTGGGGCCGTGCTTCATCTCGCCTGCCGGGTAGCCTTCGGCGTGGATGTAGGAAATTTCCTTGAGCTTGAGCGCGCCTTCGAGCGCAATGGGGTAGTGGATGCCGCGGCCGAGGAAGAGGAAGTCGCGGGCGTTGGAGTAGAGGCGGGCGAGGGGCTCGCACTCGGGGTCGACGGTGCGGAGGATGTCTTCGATCTTGCCGGGGAGGAGGTTGAGGGCTTCGAGAAGGTCGAGGCTTTCCTTGTCGGTGATGGTACCGCGGACCTGGGCGAGGTGGAGGGCGAAGAGGAAGAGCGCGACGAGCTGGGCGGTGAAGGCCTTGGTGGAGGCGACGCCGATTTCGGGACCGGCGTGGGTGTAGATGGTGCCGTTGGCCTCGCGGATGATCATGGCGCCGACGACGTTGCAGACGGCGACGGTGGGCGCGCCCTTGGCGATCATTTCTTTCTGCGCGGCGAGGGTGTCGGCGGTTTCGCCGGACTGGGTGATGAGCAGGCCGACGGTCTTGTCGTCGACGATGGGGTCGCGGTAGCGGAACTCGCTGGCGTAGTCGACTTCGACGGGGATGCGGGCGAGGCGCTCGATCATGAACTTGCCGGCGGTGGCGGCGTGCCAGCTGGTGCCGCAGGCGGCGATGTGGATGTTGCGGGCGTTGCGGAAGGTCTCGTCGGGGATCTTCATCTCGGCGAGGAAGACGCGGCCGGTGTCGAGGGAGATGCGGCCCATGGTGGTGTCGCGGACGGCGCGGGGCTGCTCAAAGATTTCCTTGAGCATGAAGTGCTTGTAGCCGCCCTTTTCCGCCTGGATGGGATCCCAGAGGATGCGCTGGAGGGGGCGCTCGATGGGGTTGCCGTCGAAGTCGGTGAGCTTGACGCCCTGGGGGGTGAGGACGGCCATGTCGCCGTCGGCGAGGAAGTAGAGGTCGCGGGTGTGGTGGAGGATGCCGGGGACGTCGGAGGCGACGAAGTACTCGCCATCGCCGACGCCGATGATGACGGGGGGGCCGCTGCGGGCGGCGACGATTTTGTTGGGGTCGTCGGCGGAGAGGACGCTGATGGCGAAGGCTCCGGTGAGGCGCTTGACGGTGCGGCGGACGGCATCTTCAAGGTGGATGGGGTGGCCGTTCTTTGCGGCGGAGGCCCATTCCTGCTCGACGAGGTGGGCGATGATTTCTGTATCGGTCTCGGTTACAAATTTGTGGCCCTGGGCGATGAGCTCCTGCTTGAGCTGCAGGTAGTTTTCGACGATGCCGTTGTGGACGACGACGAGGCGGCCGGTGCAGTCGCGATGGGGGTGGGCGTTTTCTTCCGTGGGACGGCCGTGGGTGGCCCAGCGGGTGTGGCCGATGCCGAAGGTGCCGTGGATGGGGTCCTTGTGGAGGACTTCTTCGAGCTTGCGGAGTTTGCCGGGGGCGCGACGGAGCTGCAGGCCGTCGCCATTGCCACCGACGGCGATGCCCGCCGAGTCGTAGCCGCGATATTCGAGGCGGCGGAGTCCCTCGATGATGATGGGGACGACTTCAGTACTGTTGCCGACGTAACCGACAATGCCGCACATAGGTTTAAGGGTACCTCAGGGGTCGGGGGTGGGATGAGACGACGAAAGTTGTAGGGGGTGGCGCTGTGGGCTCAGGGGCGAAGGGGATGGTGCTGCTCGGGCTGAGGCGCGTTATTCGAGATGAAACGAAAACTCTTCGATCACCGGATTGGTGAGGACTTCGCGGGCAATGCGTTCGACTTCGGCGCGGGCGGCGGCTTCGGGGAGTCCGTCGTCGAGGGTGAGCTCAAAACATTTGCCCTGGCGCACATCGGCGACGCCCGCGTAGCGCATCTTGCGGAGGGCGTTGTGGATGGCCTGGCCCTGGGGGTCGAGGACGGTTTTCTTCAGGGTCACGTAGACATGAGCCTTCATTGTGCCCGATTATAAATGCAGGCCCATTCCTCGCTCCCCGGGCATCCCCACTCATCTAATCGAACAGATGCACTCCATTCAGCGATACTGGAATTGTCTATGACGAATTATCTTGAGCTCCCCGTGGGCGATAAGACGCCCGAAGTGTTCAACGTCGTGATCGAGATCCCGGCGGAGGGCATTAACAAATATGAGTACGACAAGAAGCTGCACGTGTTCCGGCTGGATCGGAATCTGTATTCGCCGGTACATTATCCGGGCGACTACGGATTTGTGCCGTCGACGCTGAGCGACGATGGCGATCCGCTGGACGTGCTGGTGCTGGTGGACGCGCCGAGTTTTTCAGGGTGCGTGATGGAGGTGCGGCCGATCGGGTTGCTGGAGATGACCGATCAGGGCGTGCTGGACGAGAAGGTGCTGGCGGTGGGGAAGAATAATCCGCGGTACCGGGACGTGTGGAACTACTCGGAAATCTATCCGCACATGCTGAAGGAGATCACGCACTTCTTCTCGATCTACAAAGATCTTGAGGGGAAGCGGGTGGAGATCAAGGGGTGGCAGGACGCGGCGCACGCGCGGGATCGGGTGATGTATGCGGTGCGGAATTTCGTCGAGAACAAGCAGAAGAAGGTGCTCGAGTTGGCGGGGGGCGCGCGGTAGGGGCTGTTTTCTCGGCGCCGGNNGTGTGTCTCTTACGGCGTGCCTTTTGGGGAGGGCGCGGGGCAGTCGAATTGACTGGATTCTGCGGCGGCGCTGACGAGGAGCGTGGTGCGCAGATAGGTGTGCTTTCCCTAAACGGTCCAGATCGAGTTGATTTGCGGTACTTTCGGAATCGGGTGACGCAAACGGGCGTTGACACAGGGATGGCAAAGGAGTCTGCTGCTTGCTGTGGGGTGAACCTGGGCGGGGCCCAGCGGCGAGTGGCCGTGCTTTCTCAGGGAGTTGAGTATTTCGCAGGCGGTTTTCAGTCGGCGGTGGCGGCGAACGCATCGGGCCGCGGGCTGGTCCTTTTCGACAACAGGAACATGGGGGTCCCGCAGGCGGTTTTTCCCGAAAACGTCCAGGTCGATCTCGTGTACGGTACTTTCGGAATCGGATGACACAAACGGGCGTTGACACAGGGATGGCAGAGGAGTCTGCTGCTTGCTGTGGGGTGAACCTGGCGTATCCCTGGTGTCAGGGGTGCAGCGAATCGAATCTTTCGCAGACAGGTATTCAGTCATTTGTGAAAGCAGGAAGATGAGCGGGCGGCAGACAGATTCAGTCCTTTGTGAAAGCAGGAAGATGAGCGGGCCGCAGACAGATTCAGTCGGCGACCGCGGAGAGCCCCTCGGGCCGCTGGCTGGTCCTTTGCGAAAGCAGAAAGATGAACGTACCGGAGACGGATTTAGTCGACGGTGGCGGGGAGAGGATCCGGACGGCGGGTGGTCTTTTTCGATAACAGATAGAAGACCGGTCCGCAGGCGGCGATCAGAGCGCCGAGGAGGAGCGCCGGCATGTGCGCCATGTGTTCGTGGCGCGAGGCGACGTCCGCATAGACGATGAGAGCCGTGGGAACAGCGCCGATGAAGCAGGCCGTGACCAGACTGCCGGCGCGGAAGGGCCGATCGAGGTTGGGTTCGCGCAGGCGCAGCACGATGAGCGCGACAAACTCGAGGATGAGGCTGCTGCCATAGAGGATAAGGTCGATGGAGATGAGGCGCTCGAAGCTGAAGTGCAGCGCGAGAGCCCAGGCGACGGCGCAGGCCAGTACGGCGACCCAGGGAACGTTGCGGCCGTTCTTCCACGCGAGAGCCGAAGGCAGCATGCGATCTTCCGCCAGGACCATGGGGAGGCGCGCGTAGGACATGGTGAGGGCATTGAACATGCCCACGGCGGTCAGAGTGCCGCCAATGACGATGGCGATGCCCAGCCAGGGACCGGCGAGAGTGCTGGCGACATCGGCCCAGGAACCGGTGCTGAAGGATTCCGCAGGCACGCCCGCCCAGGCTGCCGCCGCCAGGGGAACGATATAGGTGATGGCGACGACGGCGGCGCTGGCGAGCATGGCGCGGGGATAGTTGCGGCGCGGGTTGTCGACTTCGCGCGCAACGGTTGAAGCGTTGTCCCAGCCCATGTAGTTCCACATGGCGACGAGAATGGCCGTGGTGAGGCCGCCTTCTTCGCCGGACCGAGACCAGGAGATATGCGAGGGCAGGTGGGCTCCGTGCCAGAGCCCGGCGCAAATGAGAACAGCGAAGGGCGAGAGCAGCAGGACGAAGAGGCCGATAGAGGCATCGCCGACGGCGGGCGCGCCGAGCAGGTTCCAGATGCAGCAAAGCGCGATGAGGCCGAGTTCCCACGCCGCGCCGTGCCAGCCCGCGGTCCACGACGGGAAGAGGCGGCCGAGGTAGAGGACGAAGAGGGTCGGGTAGATGGCCATGTCGAAGATGCTCGCCGCCAGCGAAAGCCAAGCCTCCTGGTAGCCCCAGAAGGGGCCCATGGCGCGGCGCACCCAGACGTAGAAACCGCCTTCTTCGGGCAGCGCGCTGGCGAGCTCGCCGATCATGAGCGCGGTGGGCAGGCTCCAGAGGAGCGGCAGCGCGAGGAGGATGATGAGGCCTTTCAGGTAGCCCGCATCGAGGATGTCTTCGATGCCGTAGGGGCCACCGGAGACCATAAAGAACGTCGCCGCGATCAGCGGCAGCAGGCGCATGCCGCGGCCCGATTGAAACGTCTTTGCGATCCGGGGGCCCTCCGCGCAACAGAAGTGAAGAATCAGAATCTACTCTGGTTTTTTCCGGATGAAAAGCAAAAACGCCACCCCGGGAGGAGTGGCGTTTTGCTGTGACGATCGGGTTGGCGTGTCAGGACGCTTTACGGCGGAGGTCCTCGTCGGAGCGATAGTAGTTGCGCATCGAGCCGTAGAGCTGGACGGCACTCTCGCGATCGGAGGGGCGCAGCGTGGTGGTTTCCGCGGAGGACTCCAGGCGGACGCGGCCATGGTTGCGCTCGAGGATGGCTTCGGCCAGGGAGGAACGCTCGCCGGCGTTGACAGTGATCACCGCACCTCCGCGGCCCAGTTCGCCGCTCAGGCTGCGCGCATGCTCCGGGCTAAGGCCCATGCCGCTGAATGAGGTTTCGAAGGCGGGCTCGGAATATGAATATTCCGGAAACAGGCCCAGGGTCGCTTCACCGGTTCCGAATTTCTGGTTGCCGGCGGCGACCGCGTTACGATTCTTTGCTGTCTCCGCAGAGCTGCTGCCCCAGTTGCGATGCAGGTGCTCCAGCCATTGCTCGTCTGGCTGGCTGGCGGCGCGCAGCGTGCTGGGCAGTTCGTGGGGGAGCGTCTGCGGCAGATCGTGCTTGAGCGTCGAGGGCAGGGTCGAGGGTATCTCTGTGCCGGGGATCGGCCCCGGCGTCGACGGCGCACCGGGAAACGCATTGCCCGAACCGGTCGCGAGACCGGCAGGCGTGACGGCCTGGTCGCCCGAAGCCGGACCGCCCGGGCTTCCGGAAACGGCGGGGTTGCGATCGGTCAAATCGCGGACGCTTTTCATCTCGCCCGCGGCTGATAGCTCTGCTCCTGCGCGCGGCGTCCGAAAGGCTGCGCCGATCGTCGAGGCGCTGAATCCCTCGTCGATCAGTTCGTTGATCGCGCGATACGCGTTGGCGCCCTCGGCGAAATAGCCGACAACAAGACTGTCCTGGGTACTGGTCGGGTTGGTCATTTCGATATGTCCTCTCCCTGGGGCAAAAGCCACCTGAGATGGGATGCGGGCGAGGAGGTTCGGGCAACCCGGCGGTTGAAAGAAGGGGTTGGGGGGCGGCGTTTTCGGTCTGGGCGGGAGGCGTTGCTTGTATACTGGCGACAACCGAGCCGGAGAGATGGCCGAGAGGCTGAAGGCGGCGGTTTGCTAAACCGTTATAGGGTTTAAAAGCTCTATCGAGGGTTCGAATCCCTCTCTCTCCGCCAGCCTGTCGAGCGCAATCCTTCCACTTCAGCCAAATAGCAGAAAAGAAGGTCTTAGAGAGCTTGTGAATTTTCCGAGCTTTCCGATTATTCCGGACAATTCCGGGTCTTCATGAAGCGTATGCGAAGGGAGTATCACTGCGTCCACCTGTCAGTTAGCCATTGACGGGCTCGGCTGGTTATTCACCAAGGCGTGCGACTCTCTCGACATCGAAATGAGCAGACCTAAGCAGCTGCACGCACGTTATCCATATCTTTTCCGCTACCCTCAAATGCTCCGCCCGATCATCAACAGCCTGAGTGATGAATGTATCGAAGCTGGCTTCCAAAGCCTTGAGGCGTGTGCATAGCTCGATCAGTTGTTGCGCTGTTTCTCCACCAGGTCATTCAACCGCGATAGCACTTCTTTCAAGTGCTCATAGTCGTTTCGGCAGTTCTGACAGCGTGATCCCGAATTCGAGGGCCGTGACCCAGCCGTTATGCGGCCTTCTTTGCCGCCTTCTTCTGTTTCGCCCAGCGNNCGACGGACATGACCGTCCTGACCGGCCAGCAGTGCCCGGACCTGTTGGAGAACGGCAATCTCAGAATCGACGGATGAGACAAGATCGGTTAGTGTCATGCGGGGAGTTTACTATTTGGCGGTGGTCATCTGCTGAACCAATCTCGCAGAGTTCTCAGTGGTCTCATAATTCGGCACCCCTTTGACTCGGTCGCGCTCACTCACGGGTGCTCCCGATTTGGCCTGCGGGCTCGGACGTCCGCAATCAGGTCGGGTTCAGGGTTGTGTCACCTCGCGCCGATCCACGCATAGACAGGCGGCACGTTGCGGAATTCTTTCGTGACCTTCATGGTGCCGATCTGGATCCGATCGACATCCATCGTTCCCTTCTGCCGGTCATGCCACCGGTTGAGGAGGATGGCCTGCGAATCCGGGGACCACACCGGCGGGATCATCAGCGACTCGTCACGAGGAAAGGTGATTAACACCCGGCCGCCGCTGCCATCGGGATGCATCAGGCCGACGCGATTGGGATGGGCTGCGGCAAAACCCGGCCCGGCGTCGTCATTGTCCGGAGCGTAGTCCAGATATGCGATCCACTCGCCTGAGGGTGACCAGGAGGGCGCGACAGCCTGCGCGATCCTGCGGAGAGTCCCCGTATCCGTGTCCATGATGTAAATCGCGCGCAGCGGCGAGGGGTTGGATTTGACGGGACCTCCGTTGCTGCCCATGTCGAAGGCCAGCCGCCGGCTGTCTGGAGCCCAGCTGATGTCGGTGTCCGCGCGCTCGTAGACCTCCGGCCCTATCGCGATCTTCCCGGTGGCGCGGTCGAGGACCTCGATCCGGGACGGCGCGTCCGTCATCCAGCGCGTAACGCATGCCACGCGGTTCCCGTCCGGTGAAATGGCGACCGCGCCGCCTTGCAGGGAGAGAGCCGGATAGTCGGTCCAGTCGTGGTTGGTCATGGACCAAAGGCTGACGACCAGGTCGCTGGACCGCGGCAACGCGCCGGCGATCCGGTGAGCGGAGGCTACGATGGTTGCGTTGGCGGAGAGGCTGGGAGCCACCAACCAGCGGCTGTGCGGCTCATCCTGCACAGGCCAGGCCTTCGGCCCTGCCGAAAGGGTAAGGCTAAACGGAGGCCAGCCCACGAGCAGCGTCTGGCCAGGAATGCGCGGCAGCTCGGGCTTCCTGGCCTGCAGCGGCAAGGTGCCCGCGAAGAGCGCCGCAGCAGCCGGGATGACAATCCAGACGCGCTGCATCAAGCGCTCCACAGAACCGCCCTCACTTCTTTGAACCGCCCACCATGCCAATTGTCTTCATCCATGTTGCGGCGAGGTCAGGCCAGCGGGTGATGGGCAAGTCGGTTGGGCGCAGACCGTATCCGTGGCCGCCCCTGGTGTAGACATGGAACTCGGCGCTATTGCGGTTTGTCGAGGGGATTGGGTCCCTGATCGGTATTCGAGTTGCTGGTCTGCGACTGCGAAGAGTTGCTCTGCGATGGCTTCGAGCTGTTTCCGGAGCTGTTTCCGTTGCCGTTCCCATTGCTGCCTGGGGTTTGCGTTCCTGACCCCTGCGACTGGGGCTGAGGGGTCCCACTTCCCTGCTCCGGCTGCGCCGAAACCGTGGGGTGATAGCCTGGATCGCCGGGCCTTTGCAGATCGGGAGGCATCTTCACGGGCTGCATCGAACCAGCCGGATTGTTCTTGTCGCTGTCCTCGGGCAGCTGTTCGCCGGGCTTGCGGAGGGTGGGCGCCTGGCGGGGCGCGTTCTCGGCCGAGCGGTCCGCATCGGTCTGGTCGCCGAGCTTGACCTGGCGCTGGTTGGTGGCTACAACCGGCTGATTGCCCCAGTAGTCGCCCATCTCATTCTGGTTGCGTACCACCATTGGAGCGCCCACACTGGCCAGCTTCACTTCCGCCACAAAGCTGCCGTCGAAGCGGACGAACTCGACGGGCTGAGGCGTTTCTCCGTAGATCCAGATCTCGTACAGCTTTCCGTCCTCGCTCGTTTCGCGGACCTTGCGGGTCGGCTGACCTTTGGCGTAGACCACCATGTCGCGGTTCATGCCGACGAGCACGCGATGCTGCTCGATGGCGGTGCGCAGGAAGGGGGGCAGCGTTTCGGCAAAGGCTTCCGCGGGTGACTTCACGCCGAAGTCGATCATGGGCTTGAGCAGCGCCTGCAGCTGTTCGCCGTTCAGGTCCGGGACTCGCTCCTCAAACACCAGAGTCAAACGGGATCCCGTCATGGGCTGGCCGTTGTCGGCCGCCAGCGGGACGGTATTGACCGGGTCCATGCCGATGGAGACATGGCGCAGGAATTTGTGCTTGTGCTCGTAGCCGCCGTTCAGGTCCAGCTCGATGCTCTTTTCGTTGATCTTGATGTCGGTGACCACCACGCGGTCACCGGGCTTGACCGAGGTGCCTTTCTGGTGCAGGAGGTCGACATATTTGTCGCCGGTGGGATCCATGTGTCCGTTGGCATGGAGGGTGAGGTTTGCGATGGGCAGGGGACGCATGGCGAATCCCTGCTCGGACTGCATGAAACGGATCAGCGTTTCGCGACCGAGCTGGTTGAGGGGCTGCTCGGGGTACCTCACATGGGTGGGGGCAAATTCGGTGTAATGCTTTTCGACGTGTTCGGCCTCAACGGTGAACACCTGGGCACGCAACGGCAGCGCTGCAAGCAACGGCAGCGCACAGAACGCCGCCAGGAGGGGAAAACCAGCGGAACGTCGATAGCCGGACATAAGGCCGCCTTCTTCGCGTGGGAGCCAGACTTCACCAGCATGGCCCCGTTTTGAGGAAAATTCAAGCGGGGCAGCCGGGTGCCTAGCCACTTGAGAACCGCCGCTCGGCTGGGAGCATAACCGCTTTGAGCGGGCAGCGCCCTCTCCTGTTGCCGTGTCCTGACGGGTGGCGCGGATTGTCGCGGGGGTTACGGCTGTTCTTCGAGAATATCCAGGGTATAGCGGTGACGATGCTTCATGCTCACCGCTGCCAGGATGGTGCGCATGGAGCGGGCCGTGCGGCCCTGTTTGCCGATCACCTTGCCCACGTCGGAGCGGGCCACGCGCAGGCGCAGGGTGGTGGACTCACCGTGGACCTCTTCCTCAACACTGACTTCGTCGGAGATATCCACCAGAGCGCGTGCGATCTGGGTGATCAACTCGCGCATATCGTCAGGGCGATCCGGGGTTTGCATCATTCCTGCAGGAGGCCCGCCGCGCGGGGCGGCAGCGAAAGTCGGCTGAACTGCCTGTACGGTTAGGGAAAAGCTATTCGGCGGCGGGCTGGGAGGCTGTGACCGCCGTCACAGCAGCAAAGGGCTCTGTTGTGGTGAGGATCGCAGAGCCTGGATCAGGCAAGAAGCTTCATGGCACGATCGCCCGCTTCTCTCCAGGTGACGGCCTTCTCAAACTCGTCGGCGGGCATGGGGCGACCCAGTAAAAAGCCCTGCAGACCGCTGCACCCGAGCTCTTTGAGAAACTGCTGCTGCTCGAGGGTCTCGACGCCTTCGGCCACGATTCTGACGTTCAGCGCGCGACCGATCGCCACAATGGCGGAAATGATTGCCGCGTCTTCGGTATCGTGCATCAGGTCGCGAACGAAGCCGCGGTCGATCTTGAGTTCGCTGGCCGGCAGGCGCTTGAGGTAGAGGAGGCTGGAGTAGCCGGTTCCAAAATCGTCAATCGAGATGCGGACGCCCATCTGGTCGAGCTGCTGAAGAATCGCGAGGCTGGTGTTCACGTCGTGCATGGCCGTCGATTCGGTGATTTCGAGGGTGAGGTTGTGGGGCTCCAGCCGGTAGCGCTCCAGCGAGGTGCGTACGAGATCGATGAGATCGGGGTGATTGAACTGCAGCGCGGAGAGGTTCACCGAAATGGTCCAGGCCCAGTGCCCTGCATCCTGCCACTCGCGCATCTGGCGGCAGGCCTCATCGAGCACCCATGCGCCAATCTGGAAGATGATCCCGGTTTTTTCCGCCAGGGGGATGAAATCCCCGGGAGGAACCAGGCCGCGCAGCGGATGGCGCCAGCGGAGCAGCGCCTCGGCACCGATCATCTGCCCGTCTTCGGTGCTGTACATGGGCTGGTAATGCAGCACCAGCTCCTGGCGCTCCTCGGCCCGGCGCAGCTCCTGAACCATCTGCAGCTGGTTCTGTGCGTCGTCGCTCATCGAGGACTCAAAGAAGACGTAACAGTTATGGCCCAGGGCCATGGCATGGTTCATGGCCGCGTCGGCGTGTCTCAGCACGTCGGTGGGCAACGGTTCGTGGCCGTCGTAGATGGCGATACCGATGCTCATGGAGACCCGGAGTTCATGCGCGTCAATCATGACCGGCTGACGAACAGCGTCCAGCAGTTTTTCGGCGAGCTGGACCGCATCGCCGGGTTGCTGCGTGTCGGCCAGCACGACAAACTCGTCGCCGCCGAGGCGGGCCAGGGTGTCGCGGGCGCGGAGGGAGTTGCGCAGCCGATCAGCAATCTGGACCAGCAGCTTGTCGCCGACGGCCATTCCGTAGGCATCGTTGATCTGGCGGAAGCCGTCGACATCCATGGAAAGGACGGTGAAGCGGGTTTGCTCCCGCTGCGCATTCTGGATTTCCTGCTCCAGGCGGTCGGCCAGCAGAGTGCGATTGGGCAATTTGGTGAGGCTGTCGTGCAGGGCGAGAAACTTCAATTCCTGTTTGGCATCGGCGAGGCCGGCAGCCAGCATGGCGGTGCGCTCTTCGAGGCGCATGTCCAGAACGGAGATGATGAGGGCGATGGAGAGAACCGCACCGGCAGAGACGGTGATGAACAGCGCCAGCCAGTGGCTCGATACTCCGGAGTCGGCGACTGTGCAACGGCTGTTCGGGGCGAAGCGCGCGGCCGCCATCCCGGTGTAATGCATGCCGGCGATGGCGACGCCCATGACCACCGCTGCGGCGGCGCGCAACCGGCGCACACCCCTGAATCTTCGGCGCAGACGGAAGGCCATCCACAGCGCCGCACCCGATGCCACGACGGCGATCAGGGCGGAGCAGGCGAAGAGGAAGGGGTTGTAGTGGATCTCCGGCTTCATCTGCATGGCGGCCATGCCGGTGTAGTGCATGGAGCAGACGCCCGCGCCAAAGACGAGCGCGCCAGCCGCCAGCTGGGGCCACGACAATTGATTCTGGCAGACGATCCAGAGGGCGAACAGAGAAGAAACAATGGCGATGACCAGCGACATCAGCGTAATCGCAGGGTCGTAGCTCATCGCGATGGGCAGACGAAACGCCAGCATGCCGATGAAGTGCATGGACCAGATGCCGACGCCCATCGCGATGGATCCGCCGGCCAGCCACCAGGCGGCGGCCCGGCCGTGCGATTCTGCAACGCGCCCCGCCAGGTCCAGAGCCGCGTACGACGCCAGCGCCGCCATCAGCAGCGAGAGCACGACCAGACCGGAATCGTAGCTGCCGGTCACCGTGCTGTGTCCTTACGCCGGGATTTCCACTTCCTCAACGTGCAGGGGCCCGGTAAGGCAGTTGGCACGTTTTATCCTCAGTCGCTGGCTGCCGCGCCGTGCCTGCGGTTGCCAGATTCGTTACTAGCCGCAGGAAGAGTAACAGTGGCTCAGCACACTTTCCCTTCCCACTTCTGTGGCATTACCAGAAGATTTGGAGGGACTACCGATTTGCGGCGTCTGGCCGGTGGGCGGCGCCGCTTTCCCGACCGGGATTTGCTATTGAGGCCTGTTTGCCCCTACATTGCTTGCCATGACCCCAACCGACCGCCGCACATTCCTCAGGCGGACCGCCACGCTCGCGGGTGCCTTTTCAGTTAACAGCCTGTTCCGCCAGGCGCACGCCTCGGACTTCGCCGCCGCGGCACACGCGGTCCGCGACCTCGCCCCCGCCGAAGTCGCCCAGAACGAGGACTACTGGTCCGTGATTCAGCGCGCGTACTCGGTCAATCCGGACATCGTCAACCTGAACAACGGGGGCGTCTCACCCTCGCCGATCGTTGTGCAGGAAGCGGTGGAGCGCTACAACCAGCTCACCAACGAAGGCCCCTCCTATTACATGTGGCAGATCCTCGATCAGGGGCGCGAGCCGCTGCGTCAGAAACTTGCTGCGCTTGCCGGCGCCAAACCCGACGAGATCGCTATTGACCGCAACTCGACGGAGGCGCTCAACACCATCATTTTTGGACTGCCGCTCAAGGCCGGCGACGAGGTGATCGGCACCAAACAGGACTATCCCCACATGATCGAGGCATACCGGCAGCGCGCGGAACGCGACGGTATCGTCTATAAGCAAATCTCCTTCGACTTTCCCATCGAAGACGACGATGCGATCGTCCGCGCTTACGAGCAGGCCATCACTCCGAAGACGAAACTGATCCACGTGACGCACATGATTAACTGGGTTGGCCAGACGCTACCGGTGGCGAAGATCGCGGACATGGCGCACGCGCACAACGTTGAGGTGCTCGCCGACGGCGCGCATTCCTTCGGGCTGATCGACTTCAAAATTCCCGACCTCCACTGCGACTACTTCGGCACCAGCCTGCACAAGTTCCTTTCAGCTCCCATCGGCTCCGGCATGATGTACATCCAGGCCGACAAAATCGAGAAGGTGTGGCCGCTCACCTGCGCGAGCAGTCCCCACTCCGCCGACATCCGCAAGTTCGAGGATCTCGGCACCCGCAGCTTCCCCATCGAGCAGGGCATCGGCGAAGCGATCAATTTTCACGAGGGGATCGGCGAGGCGCGCAAGCAACAGCGCATCTTCTACCTCAAGAACTACTGGTCGACGCGGGTGCAGTCGATGCCGAAGGTGAAACTGCACACTTCGCTGAAGCCTGAGTACTCGTGCGCGATCGGGGGAGTCTCCATCGACGGCATGACACCGCAGCAAGTCGCCGGCGCTTTGTTCGACAAGTACAAGATCCACACGGTCGGCATTGTGTGGGAGAACATCAGTTGCGTGCGGATTACGCCGCATGTCTACACGCGCACCGCCGATCTGGATTTGCTGGTGAAGGCGATTGGCGAGCTGGCGGCGTGAGCTTGTTTCTGGCGCGGGGTGAAGGATTCGGGAGAGCGCAATTCGTGACGAAGGGGGTCGGGACCCCCTGGCCAGTCATTGGAATCAACAACATCCGGAGGCAGCAATATCGTTGACTCATCAGGAACCCCTATGCCACACTAACCGTACCGTGACAGGGTAGAGCTAATGGGCACATTTTAAACGGCCAGAGGATTTCAGCGCTGGCCGTTTACCTTTTTAGCTCCAGGTATCTGAGCAACCTGAAGCGGCGCGTAGGGACGAATCACGGGTAAGTATATTGACGTTGCACACGCGACCACGCTGGTCTATAATTACTCCTGTCAACGTCGGAAATTGAGGGAGGTGCAGCAAATGGCTTTCGAAATCTTTACCAGGAAGATCGTGCGTAGTGGGGCTCCTGGCGTTACGGCCTCCAAATTGGGACGCATGGCTATCAACAAGAGGGCAACTGCCTTTTTTGAGAAGAACGCAGTGGAGTATGTTCTGCTTCTATGGGACGGTGATCAAAAGAAGATCGCTATCAGGCCCATTGCTAAGAGGGACCAAAGAGCCTACCGCCTAAAGTACGGAGACAAGGGGAACGGGGCTGGTTTCAGCGCCAAGACCTTCTTTGACCACATTGGGCTGGATTATTCAGAGTCTAGACCGATGCCTGCCTCGTGGGATGTGGAACAGGACATGCTGGTAGTTGACGTACCAACAGAACATCTTAAGGGCACATCAACGCAGCCCAGCTTAACTGGAATGGGAGAGACGGCAATAAAGAGGAGAGCCATAACGCAATAAGAGCCAGACCGTTTGGGCGATCTGGCTCTAAGAACTCTAGCCAAGTTGTCAACGTCGGCTGGAGTACATATTCGAAGCTTGGGGATCACCTCGGAACTGGTCTAGGGTCGAGAGGCGATACCAAGAGGAAGGAGGTGGTGAACTTTGCCCCTCTTTCTCTATAGCAAGAGTGCTGGGATGGCGGTGCTCCTCACGATTCCGTGTGGGGTGCCGTCATCAGGCACTGCCTGCCCCTTTAGTTTAGCGGTGATGGGCGGGATCTGCAACAGAAATTTGGCTTTTAAGAATGGTCGTGATCCAATGCCCATCATCTTTTCTCCAACGCCTGGCACCGTTTTGATGTGTGATTTCACAGGCTTTAAGCCTCCTGAAATGACAAAGGTTCGCCCCGTTGTAGTCGTCTCCCCACGTCGCCGGCGGCACGGAGGGAGCTGTATGGTGGTCCCGTTTAGCACCGTGGCTCCGCGACCAGTCGAAAAGCATCACCTCTGTATACCCGCGAACGCCTATCCGTTTTTTAAGCCCGATACGGAGGTGTGGGCTAAAGGCGACATGGTTTGCCATGTCTCTTTCGAGCGCTTGGACCGGATATTTTACGATGGCAAATATTCTTCTCCAAGCCTGAATCTTGAGGACTTACGCCGCATCAAATGCTTAGTGTGGGAGGCGATGGGGTGCCCCGTGTTAGAGAACCAGGCGCAGGCGGCCGATAAGAAGGGCATGGAAGACGGTTCAGGCGGAAAGGCAAAGGCGCGTCCGGCTGGCATCCTATTGTTGAAAAGTACAACCGTCGTGTGATTTTGGTGTTCTTGACATTGACAGCTGTCAAGGCTAGTATTCAAGTGTTCCCGTTAAATCGGGCTTGTTTAAACGAGACGATCCCGCCCAGCGCAAGTTGGGTGGGATCGTTTGCTTTTGGATAGTGATATTCTCTCTGCAATGAAACGCGTCTCAGAATCCTCAGCCTTCACGCGCTTGGTAGACCGAGTTCTGTCTGTTAGCAAAGATGAGATGTTGCGTCGGGAAGCGAAGTACCGAAAGCAGGTGGACGCGAACCCCAACCGGCCCGGGCCAAAGCGAAAAATTAAGTCTTCCGCTTCCCCCGGCCCTGTCTAGAACGCTTCGGCGGTTGAGCCTGCCTCCTTGCCCGTCAATTCCGCATAGGTGAGGCGCTTCCCTACGATCTGAGAGACGGCGACTGCGAACCGATCCGAGTCGTTCAGTGGGTTGTCTTTCGTGGCCCGATTGTTGAATCTGAAAACCTGCTCTGCAACATAGCGGTCAAGGTGGAAAGCTTCCACGGCCACGTACGTGCCGCGCAGACCGCGCTTGAGCAAAGACCAGAAGTTCTCTATCCCCTGCGTGTGGACCTGCCCGCGTACGTATTCCTGTACGTGGTTCACTGTCTCGTGGACGAATTCCTTTGCAGCGGGCAGGCGGTCATACGCGCTGAATTGATCGGTGTAAATCGTAGCGCCGCCCTCGATCTGATTGAGGATCGCATTCTGCAACGTCTCACGCTTCACGTTGGGGATCACCTGAGCGCGCACCTGGCGAGTCTCGCGGTCCAGTATTCCCATCACCGGCACTTTGTTCGTGCGCTGTGTAATCGCGGTTTGAAGTTTTAGACGGCGGCCAGCATGCATCCGCTGCGGATTCGGCCCTACGTACGTCTCATCCACTTCCACGGGACCGCGATCACCGCCGCCCATCTTCGTCTGGGGAACTTCGCCCAACGCAAGACGAATGCGATGCAGCATGAACCATGCGGTTTTCTGCGTGACTCCGAGCGTCCGATGCATCTCCCACGAAGAGACGCCATTCTTGCAGTTCGCAACCATCCACATCGCCAGAAGCCACTTATCCAGGCCGATGGGGGAATCCTCAAAGATAGTGCCAACCTTGATCGAGAACTGCGCTTTGGGGTGCCGCGTCTTGCACTGCCACATGCGGCGCTTTGGCACGTAGGACACGTCCGTCCGGCCACAGGTAGGGCAGACTACTCCGTCCGGCCAGCGCCGCTCTACGAGGTAGGCAACGCAATTGTCGGGATCGGCAAAGTGAAGGATCGCGGCCTGAAGCGTCTTGGGATCGTGTGCCATGGCCCTACATTAGCGCGATTCGTCTGATGAGTCAAGTATATTCTTGCCCATCCGGAGGGGTCAGACCCCTCATGGTTATCGAGTTGGTTAACGGTGACCGCGTTTCCTTCGTGTCGATCGTTGGTCAGCCGGTGAGACGGTCGGGATCGCTTAGCTGCCGCGGGCACCCTTATACTCCGGAGCAATCATGAGGCCCTTCGCTATCACGGTTCTCGGCTGGCTCTACATCGTGGTGGGTATCGTCGGCCTGGTCCACCATGGCGTGGTCGCCATCCGCTCCTGGCATCCGGAAGACCTCTGGATTCTTCTCAGCCAGGTGCTGGCTCTCATCGCTGGGGTCTTCATGCTCCGTGGCGCTAACTGGGCACGGTGGCTCGCCTGCATCTGGATCGCGGCGCACGTCGTGATCGCCTGGCTCAACGGCCCCAAACAGGCTCTCTTTCACGCAATCATCTTTGTCGGCATCACCATCCTGCTCTTCCGGGCGGATGCACGCGCCTTCTTCCGATCGGAACCGGCAGCCAGTCCAGGCGCATAGGTATGCCCACCGTGCAGCCGTTCTCCGACACGTCGGGCTCGGAACCCGTCCGCGGGTTTCTGCACACACCGGACTCACCCGCTTCGTCCGGCGCCGGGCTTGTGTTTACGCACTCCGCTGGGTCGAATTGCCAGGCGCCGCTGCTGGTCCTGCTGGCGGAGGCGTTCGCGGGCGCCGGGTTCGCGGTTCTGCGCTGCGATCTGCCGTTCCGGCAGGAGCGTCCTTCTGGACCACCATTGCGAACAGCCGCTCGGGACCAGGAGGGTCTTCGCGCCGCAGTCGACGTCCTGCGCCGCTCTGTTCAACCTGTGCGGGTGTTCCTCGGCGGACACTCCTATGGAGGGCGCATGGCCTCGATGCTGGCCGCGACCGAGCCCGGCTTTGTGGACGCGCTTTTGCTTCTCTCCTACCCGCTGCATCCACCGCGGCAGCCGCAGCAGCTTCGGACGAAGCACTTCGCGCAGCTGGAGACTCCAGCGCTTTTCGTCTCCGGAACCCGCGACGGGTTTGGATCGATTGCTGAGCTGGAGTCCGCGATTGCACTGATCCCCGCGCGAACGCAGTTGTTAGAGGTCAAGGGCGCGGGGCACGAACTGCTGAACAAAGCCAGCCGCGAGACGATGCCGTGGCTTGTCGCTGAGGCGTTCCTGATGTTTGCCGGAGTGCGTTCCTAGACCGGCAGCTGACCGTCCAGCACGAACATTTTCACGGTGTCGCGCCGTATGCCATCCATCGCCATGGCGTCGGCGGTCGCCGGGGAACTGAGAACCTTCTTATAGGTGTCCAGGTCCTTCACCTCCAGCATGACCGCGACCCAGTCACTGTCCTGCCCGAAGCTGACGGGCGCTGTCGCTCCCATGCTGCGGAACAAGGCAGCGTGCTTCACAAAGTTATCGCGCCACTTCTTTGCATCCTCGCACTGCGCCACGACCAGGACCTTTGCCATCGCGTTCGTACCCCTTTCACAGGTTCGGGGGAGCGAGACATTCTGCCACAATGCCGGCCTGGGTCGCAATCGTCTATCCGCCTGGTTAATACCCTTCGTAATAACACTGCCGGGCCAATATTAACCGCTCTATAGACCCGCTCAGGATGTTTCATCGGTGAACGGGCTCTGTGGACGGCGGTTCATTCCCCTGGGGCGGCGTCCTGGTGTGGTGTCCCTTAAGTTCATTCAATAATCCGACGGATCGAAGTGCCGAGAAACTTTCCTCAGGGGCTGAAAGCCCGGTTGATTTTGTGCCATTTACGGCACGACTGAAGTCAAGATTATTCACTTGACGAAGGGAGTGCCGAGTGCTTTCATTACAGTCTAGACCGCATCTGAACGTTCGCCGTAGGGTGTGGCCTAGGAGGTCCAAGGTGACCGTTTGTATCGCCGCATCATGTTTCGGCGAACGCGAGGAGCCTCAAATCGTTCTGTGCCACGATTGGCTCGGCTCGATTCCCGCAGCGGGATCGATCGATACGATTGATAAGCAGAGGTTTCTAGGGAACAACTGGATGGGCTTGATGGCTGGGGACGTAGCCCGCGCTGACGAATTGACCGGCACGCTTGAAGGTCGGCTACCAGCGAAGGTCACTTCAAACCAAGCTATCGCCATTGTCCGCAAGGCCGTTTTTGACTATCGAAAGATGCTTCTGGATCAGTCTCTTCTTGGCTCATGTGGAATAACGTTCGACAGATTCATTGATGACGGGCAGAAGATATATCCCGAATCGGTGTTCAAGGAAATTCAACGAGACATTGTAGAGGTGAGGCTCGGGATTGAATTCATCGTCACAGGTTTCGTTACGGAGAGAGAACATGAAAAGGACGAAGACTATCTCACTCACTGTCTGATTCAAGTCTGCGAACGGGAGCGGGGTGTGATCGAGGTCACGATGGAGGATTCCTTCGCCTGCATCGGAGAGGGAGCGAGCGCGGCGCAGACATTCATGATGTTCAGGGATCACGACAGATTCGATGACCTTATGAAAACTGTCTACCAGGTCTTTGAAGCGAAAACCATGGCTGAGTTAAACCCAAGCGTCGGCACTTCCACGAGCGTGTACCTGCAAAGACCAGGAAAGGCCCTCGCTTATATGGACGGGAAGGGATTTGATCACTTCTACAAACTGTTTGGAGAATTCGGGCCGCGTTCTATCAAAAGAAAGACCATGAAGCAGCACCCGATAACGCCAAAATCATTTACGGATGACCGGATGCGCATGAGAACTGAAGCGGCTAAGCGCGGCGCGTTACCGGACTCTGTTGAGGTTAAGAGATTGGGCTCTGAAACATCAGAAGATCAGGAGAAGGCCAGCAAATGAGTACCGTGCCGCAGGAATTGGATTGGGTTTTGAAACGCGTCGCTTGTAACGTTGAGCAGGTTTTCGATGAATTGTGCGGCGAGATAACGAAGGACGTGGAAGCTGTTAATTTATCCCGAAAATTCAAAGACTATGATCTCTTCTCTGCGAATGTGCTATCTGATCACAGCACCATTGTCATCGGACAGCCATTGCATGTTCCGCGAGTCGTCGTAAAGATTGGAATAGCAGGGGAAGCAATAGCGGTGAGCGATGCATCAAGAAAAACTGATTGGGTCGCGAAGGTGTGCCTCAACAGTGAGGGCCGCTGCATTCTCAAGCTGCAAGATGGGACTGAACTGGAGAGATGGCAATTTCGAAAAAGAGCCTTAGAGCACCTGTTCTTCGGCGACTAGGCCGTCAGTCTCTCAAACGTCAGCGGATCAGTAGTGACCATGTGGCGCAGCGTATCAACAAACAGGTCGGAGCGACCACGGCGATTGAACCGGAAGGTCATCTCTTCGAGGTAGGCGGCAAGATGCTTTGCAGAAATCCGATGCCATGTTCCGATCACACCGCGCTTGAGCAAACTAAAGGCGCTCTCGACAGTGTTGGTGTGAATGTCGCCGTCAACGTAGACCTTCGACTTATGCCTGATCGTCTTGTGCTTCGCCGTGTTGCCCGTCGCCATCATTGCGCCAGGGTAGGCGTTGAACTCATCTGTCACGATCACGTCAACGTCTTCGCTGACATTCTCGCGGATGAACTGTGCCAGCGTGCCGCTCTTGCAGTCCGCCGCGTGAAAGAAGCGCGTCTCGCCCCCGCGCTGGCGAAGGCCAATAACGATCTCTTTGGTGCTCAGTCCGTGTCCCGGCTTGTTTTGATGGCCGCGCTGGACTCCTCCTACGTAGGTTTCGTCCATTTCTACTGTGCCGTACAACATCGTCTTTTCCGCCGTCGCCATTGCCGCCCGGATGCGATGGCAGAGGTACCAGGCAGTCTTGTAGGAGCCTTTGTGCTCGCCCCAGAGCGTCCGCTTAAGCTGCATGGCGCTCATGCCCTTCTTGGACTCACAGATGAGCAACACGGCGAGGAACCAGAGCGGCAGAGCCAAGTGGGAATCATGGAAGATTGTTCCGCTTGTCACGGTGAACTGATATTCACAGCCAACACACTCGAAGCGGGCATAATCCTTCATGCGCGACACGCGGCGATCCTTGCAGCGCGGGCACTCAACGCCTTCGGGCCAGCGAAGCCGCTCCAGCAGTTCGCGGCAGCATTCATCGGTCGAATACATCTTGTTAATTTCAGGGAGTGTCATGGCTAACCCTCGCAAACCGAAATCACCACTTCAGCGCGTGCCCACCCGGAAACTGGTTGCAGCGATAAAGCGCGATTTGCGAACGATCCCCATTCCCGTTCATATAGAGAAACCAAAGAAAGGAAAGGGTTAACGTTCTGCATGAAAGGATTATGCCAGAATCTTTACCCTTCGTAAAGTGAATAATCATGACTGAAGTCGTGCCCTGATACAAGGTCTTGTCGTATACGCCTTCGGTATCAGTGGCTTCCGTTTGCCCGGCAAACTTTTGTCTTTATTTTGTCTTCGGCACGTTCAATCGGACACAAAGGGCCTATCGCCTCGAAACTTCCGTGTGGCCGACCACACGGCAGCTATTGGCGAAAACTGACTGGTTAGATTGCATTCAGAAAGGCTGGGTGCTAGACTCCTCGCCGGCCTGAAGACCCCGAATCAAGCCCAATTCAAAATCTGGAGGGAACATGAAGCTTTTGAAGCTAGCAGTAGCCGTGTGTGCCGCTGGGCTCCTTTCCGTGGGTGCATCTGCTCAGGAGAAGCCCGGTAACATCGCCTCCCTGGAACTCCAAACACCGAAGAACGGAATGGTGAAACAGTACGAGGAAGGGAGAAAAGCGAAAGTCCTGTGGCATAAGCAACAAAAAGATACACAACCGCTCTTCGTCTCCGAGATCCTCACCGGAGAGGGCACCGGGCAGTACATCGTCGGTCAATTCGGTTTGCACTGGGCGGACCTCGACAAACCGTCGGTTCCCGAGAGCGCCGACCAGGAGGAGTACTTCAAGGTCGTAGGCCCAAGCGTGGAGAAAATGACTGCCGCCTATTACGAATTCCTTCCGGATTGGAGCAATCCTTCTCCCGACAATGGTCCGAAGTACATCGAGGTGACGACTTTCCACGTCAGATATGGAAGGGGTGACGATTTCCGGAGCGCCATCGCGAAAGTCCATGAGGCCAATCAAAAACTAAAATCGCCGACTAACTACTCCTGGTATCGTCTGGTGGACGGCGGGCCTGGCGGCACCTATGTTCTCACGACCCCGCACGCCAATTGGGCCTCGTTCGAGAATGATCCGAACGTGAAGCCCATGCGGGATAGGCTGCGTGAAGCGTTTGGCGAACAGGAAGCGATGTCCGTAATCGAAAGGCTCGACGCTTCGATCGATGGCACCTACAGCTATCTCATCCAGCCTCGTCCAGACCTGAGCTACATGCCTGCCAAGTAATCCCGGCTCCTCGACGCAGTCACTAGTTTGCTCGATTCACTTCTGTAGTGACCCGCGGGCGTGACGGATTCTCGCATCGCGCCCGCGAAATTCTTTCAGTCATCTCCACTGCTCGGATAAGTCCTGGTTAGCCGGCTTTCCGGAAGTAACGCTGAGTGCGCTTCGTACAGGAAAGGCAACCGCGGATCCTTCCGTCTCGCGAGGCTCGACGTCAGGATGACAGCGCCTGAAGGTGGTTAAGCCCTGGACAGAAGGGCAAACTTGTCTTTTTTTGTCTTTCCGTGGTGTGATTCCTGTGAATCGTGTGAATCTAGTGAATTGCGGAATCAATAACTTATTTGTTTTCAATGGGCGCTTGCATCGTGCCCTGATACAAAACCGAGGAAGCATTCGTTAACGAACTTCGGAGACGGGACACTAGTTCAGCAGCATCTTCGCCGGGATCTCCCTATCCGGCAGAGCCGAGCTGGCCGCGTTGCGGCTGAATTCCATCAGCATCTGCAGACCCTCGTAGTCGGTGAGGATCTCGATCATCTGCTTTTCCAGCTCGAGGACGCTCTCCTGGGCCTCAAAGAGCATGCCGCGTATCCTGGGGGTTTCAACTTTTCCGAGGGCTTGTTCGATTTCGAGCAACTGGGTAATCAGGCGAGCGGTATTCATCGGTTTCGGGCTCCTTACCGCGGGATGTTCAGGTAGTTTGCCGTCTGGGGCCGGGGAGGGATGTGATGCGAATCACTCTCGCAGGCCGGTGGATCGGAGCCGGATCGGCGCAGAGGATCGATGGGGCCGGGGGAACGAACCTCAGCGACGGAATTTGAAGGAAGGCTATCCAAGCCGGAACACGCCATCGGCCGCGCCGGGACCGCGCGGGGGGCCACGGAAAGCAGGGAACGCAGGGCCGATGGGGTATCCCTCAGTTCGTCTGCGCAAGAACGGCGGAGCGGGCAAAAGCCTGCCCCTGTTCTTCGACGATCTCCAGAGAGTAGTGGTGATGGTATTTCATGCTGCAGGCCGCCAAAATGGTCCGGATCGACCGCGCGGTTCGCCCCTGCTTGCCGATTACCTTACCGGTATCTTCAGGAGCAACGCGCAGACGCAGGACTGAGCCAGTTTCCTTCTCCACCACTTCCAGATTTACGTCCTC
>PMAM01000313.1:0-13125 GCA_003152595.1 Acidobacterium sp. | reverse complement strand
GATGGGACAGAAAGAGCCCGAGAGTACCGGAATGAAACAGAACCGGAGCGGCGCGCGCCTTAGCGCGCGGAGCGGGCGGCCTTTCCCGATTTGCGGGATGGTGGTTTACGGGCTGTCTTGCTGCCGGATTTGGCAGCGCTCTTACCGCGGTGCGTCAGATCTTCTGTCAGACGGTCGCCCAGCACGTGCAGCCGGAGAAAATTGGTCGAGCCGGAGCGGGTCGAGGTTCCGGCGACGATGCCCAGAATCTCCTTCGGTTTGACGAAACCGCCCTCNNTTGATGGGGTGTACGCCCCACAGCATGGACATGCGGTGGATGACCGAGTCGATGCTGGAGAGCGCGTAGATGGGCGGCTTGGGCCGGTACTTGGAAAGCTGGCGCGCGGTGGTGCCGGATTCGGTAAAGACGGCGATGGCGCTCACGTCGAGGTCCTCTGCGGCGTGGGCGGCGGACTCGCAAATGGTCTCCGCTATGGAGAGCCGCATGTGGTGGTTGCGCCGGGTTTCCCACACGGTGGTTTCGCGCAGATTGGACTCGGTTTCGCTGACGATCTTGGCCATCATCTTGACGGCTTCGACCGGGTACTTGCCGGCGGCGGTCTCGGCGGAGAGCATCACGGCATCGGTTCCGTCGTAGATGGCGTTGGCCACGTCGCTGGCCTCGGCGCGGGTCGGGCGCGGGTTCTCAATCATCGACTCAAGCATCTGCGTGGCCGTAATGACCGGCTTGCGGTACTCGGCGGCACGACGGATCACGTGCTTCTGGATGGCCGGCACTTTTTCCGGAGGCATCTCCACGCCGAGGTCGCCGCGGGCAACCATGACGCCGTCGGCGTTTTCCAGGATCGCCTCGAGGTTCTCGATGGCCTGCGGCTTTTCGAGCTTGGCGATGATCCAGGTTTCCATACCCAGCGCGGCGACGCGGAATTTGACGTGACGGACGTCCTCNNGCGGTGCGGACAAACGAAACCGCGATGGCGTCGACGCCATGTTTCATGCCGAACTCGAGATCTTCCTCGTCCTTTTCCGTGAGGGAGGGCACGCGCACGGGAATGCCCGGCAGATTGATGCCCTTGTGCTCGCCCAGCATGCCGCCGTTGATCACTTCGCACTCGACTTCTTCGCCAGGGATCTGGAGGACGCGCAGTTCGATGAGGCCGTCGGAGAGCAGAATGCGCGCACCCGGCTCCAGGTTCTCCGCCAGAGTGGGAAAGGTGGTGGAGATCACAGCAGAAGTGCCGAGGATGTCGCGCGGCGTAATGGTCAGCCGCTGACCGGCTTTCAGCTGAACGGGAATACGGTTCTTAAGGCGGCCGGTGCGGATCTTCGGTCCCTGAAGATCGCCGAGGATACAGACGTTTTTGCCTTCGTCGCGAGCGACTTTGCGAACCATTTCGATGAGCTTTAACTTATCAGGCAGCGTGCCATGCGAGAAATTGAGGCGGGCGACGTCAAGGCCGGCGCGGAGCAGCTCGCGGAAGATGGTTTCGTTGGAAGAAGCTGGTCCGAGTGTGGCGACGATTTTAGCGCGGCGCAGGCTGTCGCTGGCGACGCCGGTCCCTGACTGCAAGAAGTTCATCCAACCCCCAAAGAATTGAGTGTGACGGCGCGGTTCTGGAGATGGCGCCCACGTATGGTACGAGTCCCGAACCGATTTTACCGTGCGGCGGCGGATCGGGCAGCGTGAGGTGGCAGGATCGGTTGATTTGAAGCGGAACCGGGCTCGAGGATCGCCGGATCGGGCGGCAGGCCAACCTCGGTCACGCCTCCGGAGCGGACATCGTGGAACGGAAAGAGCTGCGCATTGAACTCGGCGCCAATGAGCACGCTGAACGAGATCATGTAGAGCCAGACCAGGGTGGCGATGCCGGCGCCCAGCGATCCGTACACGATGGAATAGTCGGCGAAGCGGGTGACATACAAGCCGTACAGGAGCGTGGCCAGAAACCACGAAGCGGTGGCGATGGTGGCGCCGGGCAGGGTTTCGCGCCAGCGGCCGCGAATAAAGGCCATCCTGCCGCCGCGCAGCGGGTGTTTGTGGCGAGGCACGCCGAAGTGGTAGATGAACACCAGCGATATCACGCTCGCGGTCAGGGCGATGGTCCAGCGGATGAGGCGCCAGAAGAGGATGACGTAGAGCCGGAGCTCGTGATCGGAGTTCTGGATCATCCACTGCTCGATGAAATGGCCGAAGGTGAGAAAAGCCGTGGCCGTGGCCATGGGGATGACGGTGGCAGGTACGAGCAGCGCGGCGGCGAGGCGCTCCTGCCAAAAGCCCCACACGCCGCGCGGGAGGCGATAGGCGCGGCGGAAGCCGTCCATGAAGGTGAGCAGGACTCCGGTGGCGGCGAAGACGCTGACGAAGGCGCAGCCCCAGACGATGCGGATGGACCGAGTGTGATAGTTGATGAAGTAGTTCTGGACCAGCAGCATAGTGTCCGGCGGAAGCACCTGCTGCAGCGCCGCGCGCAGGACGCCGCGGATATCGTCGCCGGAAGGCATGACCGCAAAGAGCGTGGTGATGACGACGAGCGCGGGAAAAATGCTGAGCATTGCAGAATAGGCCGCGGCCTTGGCCATGGAGAACACACTATGGCCAAAGGCGGCCCAGATAGCCCGGCGGAGATGGGCGAGCAGGCGCAGCATACGCAGTTCAGTTTAACGTCGCGACCGGAATGACCGATATCGAAAAGGTAACAGCAGGGAGGAATCGAAGGTAGAGAGTTACCTGCTACAGGCCGCCCCGGCTCTCGTGGTCGCGAGCCTTCCATTTTTCGAGGAATTCCGTCACGGACTCGGGGCTCATGCGCTGCATCTTTTCAAACTCGCCGTTCTTCTGGCTGTAGAGCAGGCGTCCGCGCGAGTCGAGCACAGCCAGGGCGGGCACACCAAGTTTGAGCGGAATGTCGTACTTCCGTGCAAGGTCCAGGTTTTTGTCATAGCGGCCGATGTCGATGTCGACCAGGACGTAATTCGCGTTCAGGATTGCTTCATTGGGCGCGCGGCGGAGGTAGATATCGAGCACCTGGCAGTCGCCGCACCAGTTGCCGCCGAAATCGAGGATGACGCGCTTGTGCTCGCGCGCCGCCGTGGTAAGCGCGTCACGAATGTCCGCGTGGGCGTCGGCATTTTCGTTATAGATGTGGCGGGGCGTGAACTGCGGGTAAGCCGGCATAACAAAAACAGCGGCCAGGAGAGCGAGAACGGCTGGAGTAGCTTTGGAGGTCATCGTTTGCAACGGGGCGGGAACCTGGGGTTCCCGTGGGTATAAGGATGCTATTGCGCGGGTGCGCGACGCAAAAACCTCACACCAGCGGGGCGTGCGCGATCTCTTCCAGAACCTTCAGCGGTGAGATCTCGGGGCGCACCATGGCCTCGGGCCGCACCAGGAACGTTTGTTCCAGCGCATACTGCCCGGCGAGCACCGCGTGGGGAACCGTGTCGGTGTAGACCATCCACGACGAGCCCGGCGGAAACTGGAACGGATACTTTGGGCAATCGGACTGGAAGCGCGGATTCTCCTTCAGGAAATTGTGGAAGCGCATCATGAAGTCGTCGTAGGGCGAGCGCTTGAGCGACGGAATCGCGCCGCCGAGACCGAGCGCCCGGCCGGCAGTTTTGCCTGCTCGCGAGAGCGCCGAGCCGGGATGGGGCGCGATCTGGTGCGGAGCGAACTGCCGCACCGTCGCGGCGAACGGATCGCTCACGATCCAATCGCGCGTGCGGGTCGGGTTGATGTTGTTGAAGAAGCGCAGAATGCGGGCGCCATAGGTTGGCCGCGTGGGAAACGCGTCGGTGTGCAGCAGGTCGTTGCGGCGCCGCAGCGGCAGGTCGCGGTTCTGCTCCTCCTGCGGACGAAAGCTGGCGTAGTCGAGCTTCCAGTGCTGCTGATAGGGCGACAGGAATCGGGCGAGAAACTGCACCACCGAGGTCGAATACGAGCGCAGGATCTGCTGCAGCCGCGCCACCGCAGCAGGGTCGGCGGTCTTCGTATCGACGCCGCTGAGGCGGTCGATGTTGGGCTTGTAGGCAATGTTCTTGTGCAGCGAACTGTCGGCCTGCTGCTGTCCGAGCAGGAAGCCGGCATCCTGGGCGGCGAGCGGGACCGGCGTCTCGGGGAAATAGAGGATGTCGCCAGATTCGAGCTGTGCACAGAAGGCGCGGGATTCTTCCGGCGTCGGCATGAGACCACTGGATGCAATCGTAACGACGGCCATCAGTCGGTTCCCGACAGCCTGCGCCGCAGCCAGGCGCCGGTGAAGAAAACCAGCCCAAACGCCAGCACCGCGAGACCGAGTGGGAAGGCGACGTAGAGATAGCTGTCGGCGTAATTGACGTGGTTGTGTCCGACGATGTTCCAGCACAGCAACGCGAGGATGGCCACGAAGCAGGAGGCGAAGAACGTGAGGAAGCCGGAGGCGAGCGCGAGCAGCAGCGCCGAGAAGAAACCGAAATCCCCGAGCGGAATGCCCAGCAGGCGGGCTGGTTGGGTCGCGGCGCTCATTGCACAGGCTCCCCGGTGCGGTGCGCAAGGGCGGGCGCGATTAGGTATTTCGGCAACACGCCACTAGAATACAGACTTATGGCTGGAACCGCGCAAATCCCCTTGTATTCCGCAGCGAAGGTGGCCCAGGAGGCCCAGGTGCGCGAGGCCGGAAATGGTATGTGCTGGGCGACGTTCGGCGAACTGCGCGCCGGCTCCGATGAACTGGAGCGCATCGTTCAGGCCGTGCCCACCGTGATCGCGGCCGCGCTGCGCCAGCGAGCGTGGTACTTCGTCCCACTCGCCATCGGCGAAAACGACGACACCGTGGTCGCTCCGGACTACACCGTGGATCTGGGGGATCGCGCGATCTGCCATCGCAACGTCCGCTTCGGCGGTTCCGAGTGCATTTTCATCTCGACCCGGCTGATGCAGGACCGCTTCGCCCTCGCGTTCGAGTTCCTGATCAACGTCGGGCACCACTTCGTGGACCTCGTGGGGGTGCCGCAGAGCTTCGCCGAGCTGGCATGGTCGCAGGCGACCAACGACGTGCGCGGAGAAACCAGCCACGATGCGTGGGAGAGCCGGCGCCGCGCGGTCGACCGCAGCCGCGGCAACGAGGTGGACGAGCGCGCTAAATCGAGCTACCTCGAGTCGAGCTTCTCCGACGCGCTGGCCGTCTACATGCTTTCGCTCACCGTCGATTTCGATTACGCCGATCTGCGCGAGCGTGAGTATCCGCTGCTGGCCGCGCCCGCGCTGGCGGAACGGCTGCGGCATGTGGCGGAGATGTTCCCGCCGAATCCGGGATACGAATTTGACATCCGGTATCGGCGCAGGGGCTAGCCCGGAAGCACAGAGGTTCGGCCATGAAAAAACTCACAGCATCACACTCCAATGACTCAAAGGGGCCCACGGAAACACCGAAGTCCGCATCAAAAGCGGCGAGTGGGTTAGCGACCGCACTACGCATCATCGGCTTGGGCCAATTTCACGGCGGACCTTCCGACCTCGCCACCGACCCCAGATACCTGGAAGATTTCGGGCTAAGTCGCAAAGACAGACCTGAGCGCGAACGGAACCAGGGCTGATCCAATGCGCGCCCGCAAGCCCGCCGCTCCTCTGGCTGAAGACGACTTGTTCGACTATGCCGTGAAACTGCTCGGCCAGCAGATGCGCACCGTGGCTGAAGTGAAGCGCCTGCTGCACCGCCGCGTCGAGCCCAGCGATTCCGGAGAAGCTAAGATTAACGCCGTCGTCGCGCGCCTCATCGAACGCAAATATCTCAACGACACCGCCTACGCCCAGGACTACGCGAAGCTGCGCCAGGAAAACGCCAGCTTTGGCAAGCGCCGGGTGCAGCAGGACCTGATGCGCAAAGGCGTTCAGGCCCCCGTGATCAGCAAGACCCTCGAAGCCGCTTACGAAAGCGTCGACGAAGAAGAACTCGCTCGCCGTCATCTGGAGCGCAAGCGCGTGAAGAAGCCCGCAAGCCAGAAGGAAGCTGCTCGCGTGGCCCGGATGTTGATGCGCGCCGGCTTTGGATCGAGCGTCATCTTCCGCATCCTGCGCAAATGGGACATTGAAGAGGAAGCCATCGCCGGACTGGAATCGGCCGGGGACGAGCCGGACCGCGGATCCGAATAAGTCCGAAGAGGTCTCTCGCGAATGGGGATTGGAGTTGATGCCCAGCGAGCCCGCCTGGGGAAAGAGCCGGGGCGATTCGCGTCTCCATTGAGCGCTCCCCACGATACAGTTCTGTCATGCCGGTTTTCGCGCTGGTCAGCACGCTGGTCTGTCTGGCTGCGGCGTTCAGCCTGATCAGCCGCCGTGTGCTCCGCCTGCCCATCACCGTGGGCGTGATGCTGCAGTCGCTCGGTATGTCGCTCGTGTTCATCTTCGCAGGACGTGCTGTTCCCGGATTGCATGCCAGGGTTGCTGCCGAAGTCGGGCGCATCGACTTTTCGGCTGTGGTGCTCCACGGCATGCTGGCCTTCCTGCTCTTCGCCGGCGCTCTCAAGCTCGATCTGAAGGAGTTGGGGAAACAGAAAGCCGCGGTCACGGCTTTGTCGGTCTTCGGCACGCTGCTCTCCACCGCCATCGTGGCCGGGCTGCTGAAACTCATCCTCACCGCGACCGGCTTTCACGCCACCTGGATTGCTTGTCTGCTTTTCGGCGCGCTGATATCGCCCACCGACCCGATCGCGGTGCTCGAGCTGCTGCGCCGGGTCGATGCACCGGCGAGCCTCGAGGCGCAGCTGACTGGCGAATCGCTGTTCAACGACGGCGTGGGCGCTGTCGTGTTCCTGACCCTGCTCGCATCTGGCGATGGCGGCGGCACCCCGTCGATCGCGAGCTTTACGTGGCTGCTCCTGATCAAAGCCGGGGGTGGCGTGATGCTCGGGCTGGCGCTCGGTTTCGTATGTTATCGCCTGATCCGCACGGTAGACAGTTACCGCGTCGAAGCGATGCTCACGCTTGCGCTCGCCATGGGCGGATACGCGCTGGCTGACGCGCTGCGCCTCTCAGCCCCGCTGGAGGCGGTCGCGGCCGGACTGGTTGTGGGGGGTCGCGCCCGTCATCTTGCCATGTCCGAGGGCACACGCAATCACGTCGATGACTTCTGGGATCTCATCGACGCCTTCATGAACGTGATCCTCTTCCTGCTGCTCGGACTCGAACTGATTGCCATGCCGTGGAGCATCGAGTACGTCTACGCGGGTTTGCTCTCCATTCCGGTGGTGCTGGGCGCGCGATGGCTGAGCGTCGGCGCCTCCCTGGGCCTGGTCCGCGCATTCCACAAGCCGGTGCGCGGCGCGATGAGTGTGCTTACCTGGGGTGGACTGCGCGGCGGACTCGCTGTCGCGCTGGCTCTGTCGATTCCCCAGGGCCGTCCGCACGATCGCCTGCTCGCCATCACCTATATCGTTGTGATCTTCTCCATCGTGGTGCAGGGGCTGACGATGAGCAGTCTGCTGCGCCGGCTGGGTTTGGTCCGCGCGCACGCGGTGCGGATGCCGTGACCCTGCGCGCCCATGGTATTCTTCAGCGTTCTGCATGACCGAACGCACCCATCCCATCCGCGTGCTGGTCGCCAAGCCTGGCCTGGACGGCCACGACCGCGGCGCCAAGGTGATCGCGCGCGCGCTGCGCGACGCGGGGATGGAGGTCATTTACACCGGCCTTCGCCAGACGCCGGAGATGATCGTGAGCGCGGCTATTCAGGAAGACGTCGATTGCGTCGGCTTAAGCATCCTCTCCGGAGCGCACAACGCCATCGTTCCGCGCGTGACGGCGATGCTCCACGAGCAGGGCGCGGGCGATATTCTCGTCGTGCTGGGCGGCACCATCCCGGAGCAGGATATTGCGGCGCTGAAGGAAAGCGGTGTCTCGGCCGTCTTTGGTCCGGGGACTTCGCTTGAGTCGGTGGTGACGTTCATTCGGGAGAACGTGAAGCCGAAGGGTGTGGGCGTTTAGGGGCTGGCCGAACAACGCGTCAGAACCGCTGCTCTGTTGTGCTCTGTGTTGGCTGGAGTGGATTCCCTACGCGGATCGCTCGACCGCAAGATCGCACAGCAGCCGGTACGCCTCGTTGATCGAGGCCATCCGGTCGCTGGCGAGTCTTGCATCTCCACCCGCCGCGTTCTCCAGCCGGTCCGGATGATAGCGGCTCGCCATCTTCCGGTAGGCAGCCCTGATCTGCTCCCGCGTGCTGATCGCAGCCACTCCCAGCAACCGGCAGGCTGCCTGGAACGTGAGCGGGCCAGGCACGAATGCGTCCATCTCCTCACCGTCGCGCGCTCCGGTCACGCAAGACTTCCTCGCCGGCCCGGTTGCGCTGGGTGAACTCGCCGGAGCGACGGGCGCGAGCGGGTCCGGATTCAGGAATGCCACAAAGGAGAAGCTCGGGAAATCGACCGGGGCCGGAGACTCGTGGCTCTTCTGATGCTGGTGGCGATGCAGATAATTCTCTGAGGCCGCGGTCACTCCGACCGTCCAGCTCTCGACGAAGAATGTTGGATCCGGCTCGGCATCCTGGCCCAGTACCGGCTCAATCTGCGTGAGCAGCGGTCCGGAGGTCTCCGCACCCCCCCACGCGGGCATAGAACCAGACTGGTACGTCTGCTGGATTCTTGCTTGCCAAACTGGATCGATGGGGACCGGAGGCTGCACGCTTTCTTTATCGGCACACGGCGCGGGTTGTTCTACGGCGGATGCCGGTCCTTGGCGGGGGCTACGCCAAAACGGTCCGCATCAGCGCCCGCGCCAGCCCGCGGCCATGCGCTCCTTGAGGATGCAGTGAGCCTGGACGACCTTGATCCCGGCCGCTTCGGCCCAGCCCACCGCCTCATCGTGGCAGACGCCTTCCTGCAGCCACAGGCGCGGAATCTTCAGGCGGATCACGTCCTTGACGATCTCCGGCACGTGCTCGGGCGAGCGAAACACATTCACCAGGTCGATTTCCGGATGGGCGTCAATGGCATCGTCGAGCGTGGGATACGCCTTCTCCCCCAACACCTCATCAATGAGAGGATTCACAGGGATGATCCGGTATCCCTGCGACTGCATGAAGCGCGAGACGCCGAGCGACGCGCGCCCCTCGCGGTTGGTCAGGCCCACCACGGCAATGGTGCGCGCGTTTTCCAGAATTTCGCGAATCGTTTCCGGTTCGTTCATTCCTGATTCGATGCGCGAGAGCTAGTAATTGACGATNNGCTTCCGCCATCAGGGATGCGGCGTTGTCGGGTTTCACGCTGCCGCCGTAGAGGATGCGCAGGGCATCCGCCGTCTCCTGACCCAACAGCTTCGCCACTTCCGCTCGGATGACTCCATGGGCTTCCGCAGCTATCTGCGGCGTGGCCGTTTTGCCCGTCCCGATCGCCCACACGGGCTCGTAGGCGATGACGATGGGCGCGGCCTCGGCGACCGTGATGCCGGCCAGAACGCCGCGCGTCTGGCGCACCAGCACTTCGTTGGTTTTGCCGGCCTCGCGTTCGGCCAGCACTTCTCCCACACAGACGATCGGCAGCAGCTGGTGAGCCAGCGCGGCCTTCAGCTTTTTGTTGATCAGCTCATCGGTCTCGGCGAAATACTGCCGCCGCTCGGAGTGCCCGAGAATCACGTGCGTCGGCCCGATGGCCTTCAGCATCAGGGGAGAGATCTCGCCGGTGTAGGCGCCCTCGTCGGCGAAGTGCATATTCTGCGCGCCCACGGCGACACCGGAGCCCGTAGCCGCGGCCACGACGACGGAGATCGAGGTGAACGAAGGGCACACGACGATCTCGTCGCGTTCGTGATTGGCCACCAGAGGCAGAAAGTTCTTAAAAAACTCCTGCGCCTGGGCGGGAGTCTTGTACATTTTCCAGTTGGCGGCGATGAGCGGCTTACGCGGCATGGTCGATGGTTCCTCAGGGTGATTGTAGAGGACGGGGGCGCGTGGGATGGTGACNNATTCGTGTATCGTGATTCTGGTTCGGCAACCCACGCAATGATGACGGCGAAGGCGGCGGCGCGCACCAGCAAAGGTCGAGTCCGCACAGGCAATGAAGACTCGTTCGGCATGCGGCCGGAGCACGGCATCTATGTCGTCTGCGACGGCATGGGCGGCGCAGCGGGCGGCGAGATCGCCAGCCGGATGGCGGTTGACGCGATCGTCGAGCGGATGAGCGCGGTTGCGGGCGCAGAGCAGGAAGCGGAGGGTGGGCGCGACCGCCTGCACACGGCCATCGCCGAGGCCAATCGCAGCGTCCTCGAGCGCTCCGAGCGCGAGCCGAACCTGTACGGAATGGGAACCACGCTGGTGGCGCTGCTGCTGGAAAACAGCCACGCTCTCGTGGCCCATGCCGGCGACAGCCGCTGTTACCTGTTGCGCGCGGGCAAGCTGGAACGCGTCACCCAGGATCACTCGCTGGTCGACGAGCAGATGCGTCTGGGCGCCATGACCGCGGAGGAGGCCGAGCGATCGCCGCTGCGCAGCGTGATCACGCGGGCGATCGGCACGCAGCCCTCGATCACCGAGGATGTGGCCGAGATCCAGCCTGAGCTCGGCGATGTGTTCCTGCTGTGTAGCGACGGTCTCACGCGCGAGGTGAATGAAGACGGCATTGCGCGGATTCTCGGCGCCGGCAACGATCTGGACCGTTCCGCGCAGGCTCTGGTGGATGCGGCCAACGAAGCCGGCGGGCGGGACAATGTGACCGCGCTGGTGGTGCGAATCGGCGATTAGAATCCTCGGAGAGGATTCCATCCAGTGACTGACATTCAAACGGTTGGCGTGATCGGCGCCGGCACTATGGGCAATGGTATTGCTCACGTCTTTGCGCGCAGCGGCTACCGTGTGCTGCTGTGTGAGGTTGAGCGGCGCTTTCTTGATCGCGGACTTGAGACGATCCGCAGGAATCTCGGGCGAGAGGCGGAGAAGGGCAGGATTACCGTCAACGATGTCGATGACGCTCTGGCGCGGATCGAAGGCACGCTCGACCGGACGGATCTGGCCGAAGCCGGCTTCATCGTCGAGGCGGCGACGGAGAAGTTCGAAGTAAAGAAGGCGCTCTTCCAGGAGCTGGACAAGATCGCGAGGCCCGAGGTCATTCTCGCTTCGAATACCTCGTCGATCTCAATCACGAAGCTGGCTGCCGTCACGGGGCGGCCGGAGCGCGTGATCGGCATGCACTTCTTCAATCCTGTGCCGGTGATGAAGCTGGTTGAGGTCATTCGCGGCCTGCAGACCAGCCAGGAGACGTACGAGACGGTCGCGACGCTGGCGGAGAAACTGGGCAAGACGGCCGTTGAAGTCAACGACGCGCCTGGGTTCGTCTCGAACCGCGTGCTGATGCCGCTGCTGAACGAGGCCATGTATGCCGTGATGGAAGGCGTGGCGACGCCCGATGCGGTCGACGAGGTCTTCCGGCTGGGGATGGCGCACCCGATGGGACCGCTGACACTGGCCGACTTTATCGGGCTCGACGTTTGTCTGGACATCATGCGGGTGCTGCACGAGGGGCTGGGCGACCCGAAGTATCGACCGTGCCCGCTGCTGGTGCGGATGGTGGATGCGGGGTGGCTGGGGCGTAAGTCGGGGCGGGGGTTCTACAGCTATTGAGAGATCCGGGCGCCGCGTGTACTTTCGCCTCCTGTGCGCCTTTTTGTCGGAGTTGTTGTGTTTTTGGCATGAGACAAAGTGCAAGACCTTTGTTTTGAAATGCCCGCCGATCCGCACGTACCGATCCCATTAGCTCTTTGCCTTGCCGCCTTTCTTTGCCGGAGCCGGTTTGCTCTCCGTTGGCGGAGCCGTTGGCGCGTGCTCTACAGGAGCCGGAGCCGTTGCCGCCACGTCTGCCAACACCCTCTGACCATCCTTAGTGGTAAGGAAATCGCGGGAGTTGTTGCCCTTCTCATCAAACGCAGGCCCGATAACCTTCTTCCATGCTTCCTTGAACCAAGATTCACTTTCAACCGCGTTGCCGGTTGTATTACGATCCTTCGCCAGCGCCCTGGCGAATGCTTTGCGGACACTCTGAGCGGGTTTAGGCTTACCTGCGCCGTTGCCCGCGCCGTTGGCTGGCTTGTCCTCGGTGCCCTCATACGCGGCTGTAATCCGCTCTATGATTGTTTCCTTTGAAGCGCCCAGAGATTTCAGCGCCTTCACCGCTGTACGAATCCTGGTTAGCTCTTTGTCCTGTTCTGCAACCTTGAGCGTACCAATTAACGCCTCCAGTTTTTCCCTGTCTGCAATGGCCTGTTCGAGTTCTGTGAGTTCCTTCTGCGCTTCCATAACGTTCCTCTCTCTCTGTGCGGATCAGCCCCGCGTTGCTGGGCATGCTTGAGCAGCTACTCGCGGAACTGGCTGATAAGATTGCCTGCCGTGTGCGGGAGCTAAATTTCTCCAACTGCATCCAGAGAGCCTGCATGTAATGCCGAAAGTCGAGGTTGCTCACGCCTTTGAGGGCCTGCCGTACAAAGAGCAGAATCCACTCAAGCGTGTAATCAGGCTGGCTCATGGCAATCCGAGTTTAGGATACAAAAGCGCTGGGCAGAACCGAAGCCCTGTCCCGGTCCCACGCGTATCGAATTTCGCTTCACGCCAGAGAGATTCCTCACGCCCGCGCCCGCAAGGCGTCGGCATCCGTCACCTGTCCTGATCCTGAGGCCCGTGTCCGACCGGGTAGGCCAGGCCCAAGGCCTCTCTCATTCACGATTGGCCGGACTTCCAGTGGTCGCAATCCCGACCGCTCGATGATCTTCGGAAGATCGTGCTGGGACTGACGCAGCGCGGCGTGATCGTGGAGTTCGAGAAGGAGCACCTGACCTTCACTAGTGAGGACAACGCCATGTCGAACTCCTGAGCGTGATGGGTGCGTTCGCGGAGTTCGAGCGGTCACTGATCCGTGAACGCCAGCGCGAAGGCATTGCCATTGCGAAGAGGGCGGGCGTCTACAGGGGCCGCAAGCCTTCCCTGACCCTTGAGCGTGCCGAAGAACTGCGCAGGCGTGTCGCAGCCGGTGCGAAGCGTGCGGCGCTGGCCCGTGAGTTCGGTATCTCTCGCGAGACGCTGTATACGTACGCGCCAGTGAACGGGTAGAAGTGCCTCCCGTCACCGGCCACGCCGGGTCCCGACGCAGCGAAACTAATTGGTATGGTCC
>PMAM01000095.1 GCA_003152595.1 Acidobacterium sp. | reverse complement strand
GGAATTTGAAGCGGTCGGATTTCTCGTAGGCCTGAGGCTTGTCGGATTTCGGAATGTCGAAGACGAGGTCCTTGGCCGAGCGCGCCTGCGTGGGGATGAGAATGAGGTCGTAATCTTTGGCGAGATTGCCCTGGTGCACGCGCTCCTTAAAGATGAGGTCGTAGGGAACCTTGTACTGGTCGAAGGTGTAGCGGACCCAGCCGACATCCTGCGTGCCGCCCCAGGTGCTGAAGATAGCAAGACGCGGAAGTGCCGATGCGTGCATGGCGACCTTCGGAGCGGCGGCGAGGGCGACGACATCAAGCCCGAGCGGCTCCGCGAGAGGCTTCAGGGTAGACGCGGCGCTCGCCGGGACGAGGAACGTACCGGCGGGGAATGTTGTGCCGCCGGCGGTGAAGGAGTTTTCCGCGATCTCGATGGCGACGTCTTTGAGGCCGTAGCGCAGCGTAACGAGGTTGGGCGAGCCGTGATCGGGCACGGCGTAGACGGCGGATGCCGGCAGGTCCTTCAGAGTGCCTTCGGGCGTGAAGTGATCCACCGGATCGATGGCCACATCCTGCACGGCTTTGTCCGTGGTGGGCTTGATGTCGGTGTGGGTCATCAGGCCCATGGTCCACGCGCTGTCGTCGTAGGTGTGGAGATCGGGATCGGGATCGATTTGCTTGCCGAGCAGCGTTTTCGCAAGCGGGCCGTAGGGCTGGTTGGTTTTGACAATGAAGGAGCCCGCCGGGTAATCGCCGTCGCTCAGTTTGACGGCAGCTTTCGCGCGACCCACCTCAATGCCCTGCATGCGCAGGATGTGAATCACAAAAGCGACGCGGGTGAGGTCCTCCTGATTCGAGGGAATGACGAAACCGTAGGGCGCTTCTTTCGTGCCGGCGGCGAGAGCATCACGGGTCTTCACATAGAAGTCCTGCAGGATGACCTGCGGGAACGCGGCGACAAACTGGAGCGAGGAGAGGACTCCGGTTTCGGCGAAGTTGGTGTTGTCGCGCATCGACCAGAGGACGGTTTTGTAGGGCGGATTGGGGCGATACCACTGGCGTTTGGTCATGTCGCCGAAAGCGCCGCCGCCACCGAGCAGGGCGGGATTCGGCTGTGAGATCGAGCGCTCCATGGTGGTGGCCCCGGCGTTGCCGAAAATTTCATAGAAGCGCATCAGGCCGTTGTGATTTGTAGCCATCTCTGCTACATATCCGGGCGACCAGGCGTCGACGTAGGCGTGGGTCCACACGCCGGGCATGCCGTAGCGGGTGAGCTGAGTCATATCCCAGTTGGAGAGCATGGGCAGCTCGGAGTAGACGATAGGGTCATAAAGCGGATTTTGCGGCGCCTGACCTGAGTAGATGTAGAGGAAGGGCACGGACTCATGCAGGTCGTGAATGATGGGCGGATGCCACTGCAGGTACCAGCGCAGGAAGTTCTGGTTGGCCTCGGCGGAGTAGTTGATGTCCCGGTTATTGTCGTGCTCGATGTACTTGCCCCAGTAAGGCACGCGGGACATCTTCTCGTAGTCGGTCACGTCGACGTTGTGCGCGAAGTACCAGTCGATGGAGCGGTCGCGGCCGTCGGGATCGGCGACCGGCAGGATGGCCACGAGGACGTGATCGCGGATGCTCTGGATGAGGGGCGAGTCTTCGGTGGCGAGGCGGTAGGTGAGCTCCATCAGCATTTCCGGGGGGCCGAGCTCGGCGCTGTGCAGTCCGCCAGAAAGCGTGTAGATGGGTTTGGTGTGCGCGATCAGGTCCTGCGCCTCGGCATCGGAAAGCCCGCGTGGGTCGGCGATACGCGCGAGGTTCTGGCGTTCCTCGTCGAGATGGGCAATGGAGTCCTCGGAGCCAACGAAGACGATGACCGAGTCGCGGCCCTCTTCCGTCTTGCCGATGCGCAGAACTTTGACGCGCGGCGACTGCGCGGCGAGCGCATCGTAGTAACGCAGAACGTCGGCATAATAGGTGAGCTGTTTGGGCGCGCCGATGTCGTGGCCAAGGACCGCTTTGGGGGAAGGCACGCTGGTGCTCACCGGCAGATGATCGACCAGCGGGCTGAGAAACTCGGGCTTGGTGGTCCAGTCCTTCACGTGCGCCGCGAAGTCGGGATCCATCGCCTGGGGAGTCTGGGCTGGAGATACAGGGGAAAGAACAGCAACCGAGAGAACAAACAGCACCACAGCAACACGCTTGAACATGGGCTCGTTTTTTCCGTGAAAGAGGATTGCGCTTATAGTAACGCGCCGGGAGGGAAAAACGGGCTCCGGACGGAATTCACCAACAGCCGCGCGCCAGAGCCGACCGGGATCGGATAGGGTGGTGAGTTCGACGATTTTTCGCTTGAGAGAACTTTGATTATGGGCGTTTCTACTTTTCCTGATTCCCCAGTCGCAGGATCGGCGCAGGCGGTCTCTTATCCGATCCGTCGCGTCGCTGTTCTGGGCGCAGGCACCATGGGATCGCGCATCGCGGCACACATCGCAAACGCGGGCTTCCCTGCCCTGCTGCTGGATGTGGCACAGGAAGGCGACCGCAGCCGGTTCGCCGCAGAGGCGCTGGAGGGACTGAAAAAGACCAGGCCCGCGGCGCTCGCAACTCCTGAGTTCGCCGCGCGAATTTCGATTGGCAATTTCGATGACGATCTCGCGAAGCTCCGCGAATGCGATTGGGTGATCGAAGCCGTTGCGGAGAACCTGGAGATCAAGCACGCGCTGCTGGGGCGTGTTGTGCCGCATCTGCGCGCCAATGCGATTTTGACGACCAACACGAGCGGGCTGCCCGTCGCGGCGATTGTGCAAGCGCTGCCTCAGGACGTGCGGCGGCGGTTCTTCGGAACGCACTTCTTCAATCCGCCGCGCTACATGCAGCTGCTGGAAATCATCGCGACTCCGGAGAGCGATCCGGCAGCGATTGCCTCGGTGACTCGGTTCGCGGAGATCGATCTCGGCAAGTCTGTCGTGGCGGCAAACGACCGGCCAAACTTCATTGCGAATCGTATCGGGGCCTTTGCGATGTTGAACACGCTGCGCGTGATGCAGCAGCAGGGGCTGACGATTGAGGAGGTCGATGCGCTCACCGGAAAGCCGCTGGGCTGGCCGAAGACGGGGACCTTCCGTCTCGCGGATATGGTGGGCCTCGATGTGCTGGGCAGCGTGGTGCGCAACTTTGCCGCCAACGCGAAGGACGAGCGCGCGGATGTCGGGCTGCCCGGCTTTCTGGAGCAGATGCTGGAGCGGAAGTGGTTCGGCGATAAGACGGGGCAGGGTTTTTACAGGAAGCAGAAGGGCGCGTCGGGAGAGGACCGTCTTGTACTGGACGTCTCGACGCTTGAGTATCGCCCGGCGCAGAAGCCGAAACTTCCGGCACTCGATGCGGCCAGACCCATCGAGGTGCTGCCGGAGCGGATTCGCGCCTTGCTAAGCGGAAATCCGGAGAAGGACAAGGCGGCGGCGTTCTACTGGGCGATTCTGCCGGAGTTGTGGCTGTACGCGGCGAACCGCGTGGGCGAGATCAGCGACAGCGTGGCGGACATCGATCGCGCGATGCGGACGGGCTTCAACTGGGAGCTGGGGCCTTTCGAGATGTGGGACGCGGCGGGAGTTCGCACAACGGCGGAGAGGATGCGGGCGCATGGGGTGGCGCTGCCGGCGGCTCTTGAAAGGCTGCTGGCCGCTGGTGGGGAGGGATGGCATCGCAACGGCGGGGCGGAAGTTTTCGATTCGCGCACCGGAGCTTATGTTCCGGTCGAATCGCCGGGCGCGGTCGTCACTCTCACCCGGGCGAAGCGGTCGGGTGGTGTGGTGCGGGAGAATCCAGGTGCGTCGCTGATCGATGTGGGCGGCGGGATCGGCTGCATCGAGTTCCACACAAAGATGAACGCGCTGGGCGGAGACATCGTGAGCTTCGTGCGTGAGAACCTCGGCGCGGATTCGGAGACGGTACGGCAGTTTCGCGGATTTGTGATCACGAACGACGCCGCGAATTTTTCTGCGGGCGCAAACCTGGTGCAGCTGCTGCTGGCGGCGCAGGACGAGGAGTGGGACGAGATCGATTCCTACATCGCGGCGTTTCAGCAGATGACGCAGGCGATCAAGTTTTGCCCGTGTCCTGTAGTGGTTGCTCCGTTTGGCCTGACGCTCGGCGGCGGCGCAGAGGTGACGCTCCACGGCGCGGCCCGGCAACCGCATCTGGAGCTGTACATGGGCCTCGTTGAGACCGGCGTGGGGCTGATCCCGGCGGGCGGCGGATGCAAGGAGATGACGCTGCGGGCGCTGGAGTTTGCC
>PMAM01000229.1:1929-6229 GCA_003152595.1 Acidobacterium sp. | reverse complement strand
TGAGGCGCGGCAGCAGATCGCGCTGTTGTGCAGGGGCTAAAAGTCCTTCATCGTGCTTGCGTTGTTCCACGGGCTGAAACCCGCGGCATTCTACCGTCGTGCCGCTTACGCGGCAGCAAAGTTGCGAATCTTGTATTTTGAGCGTTGGGCAGAGGGTTGCCGCGCATGAATGACGCAGAGCGTGAGTCGGCGCCGGTGAAGCCAACGAAGATTCTCTGGAAGATTCTCGCTGGTGTTCTGGCCTTGTTTTTCTGGGTTGGCGACCGTGTTCTGCGCGAGCTCTTCCATTTCTCATTCATGACTTCAATGATGGTTTGGTCCGGCGTGCTCGGGGCTGTTCTGATCGGATGGTCATTTGGGCAAATCTGACGGGAGACTGAACGCGACGGAGTGCAGCGGGAAGGGCGAAATCTTTGTTAAACTGAATATTCGCAAATTCCTCAGAGAAANNCAGGCGTTTGAGGGCGTGGTGATCGCCAAGAAGAACGGGCCGCAGGGCAGCTTTACGGTGCGGAAGATGAGCTTCGGCCAGGGCGTGGAGAGGATTTTCCCGTTCAACAGCAAGGTGATCGACAAGATCGAGAAGGTTCGGTCGTCGAAGGTGCGGCGGGCGCGGCTGTTCTACCTGCGGGCGCTGCGCGGCAAGGCGGCCAGGCTGAAGGAAATCGATACCCGGTAGCGTTCCGCGCACAGCGTTCAGCGTTCAGGAATAACAAGACGCCCCGGTCGGATTCGGCTGGGGCGTTTGTGTGTTTGGGCCGATGGCGTGGGGTGGCGTGTTTCGGGAGCGCGCCGGTTACCGAAGACAGCGGCCGCAGCATCCCACTGACAGGTGGAGACCATGGATAGTCGGGGAGCAGAATCCTCTTCCGAACCGGGCGCGCAACGCGGGCCGTCGCGCCGGACGAGATGGTGGATGGCCGTGGTGACCGGTGTGGCGCTGGGGGCGGTCGGCTGGGCAGCGTGGCGCCAGTGGGAGGACGGCCGGTGGGATAACCGAGCGATTGCCGCCCAGTTCAGGGACGTAACCGTGCAGCGGCAGAACGAGAAAGACGTGCATTTGCTGCTGCACTATGCGCTGACGAACGCAACCCACAGGAGCTATCGGCTGGCGGGGCCGCCGCTTGGCGTTTTGATGCAACGGGTCCGGCNNGGCGACCTGAAGGAACTGGACTCCGTGATCTGGGATCCGATTGCGATTCCGGCGGGGAAGACGGTGAACGCGGAGTTCGACGTCACGCTTCTTTCTGTGGAGAATCTGACGAGTCCGGAGGCCATCCACAGCGAGCAGGCTCTGCAGGCGTTTGCAGGGCACGAACTCAGCCGGATGGACGGGCTGGTGTTCTTCGATTACGGGAATCGGTACTGGATCGACCTGCCGAAGGGATGGCCATAGAGGCAGCGGAGCCGGGCGCGCTGGGAGTGGGAGGCTCAGCTGGCGCGGGTGAGCCAGGACTTCATGGTGTTGGCGTCGACGAGGCCGGCTTGCTGGAAGGCGAGGTTGCCGCCGCTGAACACTGCGAAGTTAGGGATGCCCTGGACCTGATAGCGTGCGGCGAGTTCGGGGTGCTGCTCCGTGTCGACTTTGAGGACGATGGCGCGGCCGGCGAGATCGCGGGCGGTCTGCGCAACGTGGGGGGCGGCCATACGGCAGGGTCCGCACCAGGCGGCCCAGAAATCGACGAGGATGGGGACGCGGGCTTCGCGGATGATTTCGTCGAACTCGGCGGGGCCGACGGCGATGGGCTCGGCGACGGGCGGGAGCGGATTTTTGCAATTGCCGCAGCGGCCGGTGTCAGAGAGGTGGCGCGCGGGGATGCGGTTGGTCTTGCCGCAGTTCGTGCAGGTGCGAAGGATGGGCATGGCGTGCTCCAGTATATGGATGCGATTGGGGTAATTTGGGCACCGGATTTCCACGAGCATCCTCCGGCGCGAGGGCGATAGACTCGGCCTATGGGGAGCGCGGGGGCGACCATCAAAGAGGCTCAGCACGAGGAGGCTCAGGGCGAGCTGATCGCTCGGCGGGGAAGGAAGCGGCTCCCTGACGATGAGGTGTGCGCGGCGACGCGGAAGATGCGGATGCTGCGGTCGCTGGCCTGTGGCAACAAATACGAAAAGCTGGCGCGGGCGACGGGCGCGACGCTGATTGCCGGGGTGGATGAGGTGGGGCGCGGCGCGCTGTTTGGGCCGGTGGTGGCGGCGGCGGTCGTCCTTCCGCCGGATACGCGGATACGCGGGTTGCGGGATTCAAAACAGCTGCTGGTGGAGGATCGCGAGCGGCTGGATGTGGTGGTTCGGGAGCGGGCGATTGCCATCGCGATCGAGGAAGTGGACGCGGAGACGATTGATCGGGTCAACATCTACCAGGCGAGCCGGATGGCGATGGCGGCAGCGGTGGTGCGGCTCGATCCGCAGCCGGATCACCTGCTGATCGATGCGCTGCTGCTGGATCTGCCGCATGCGCAGACGAAGATTATCTATGGCGACTCGCTGAGCATTTCGATTGCGGCGGCGTCGGTGGTGGCGAAGGTGTATCGCGACAGGCGGATGTGCGAGCTGGACGCGGAGTATCCGGGATATGGGCTGGCGTCGCACAAGGGATACGCAACGCCGGAGCACCGCGTGGCGCTGAAGAATCTGGGGCCGTCGGTTCTGCATCGAAAGAGCTTCATGCCCGTGGCGCAGGCGGACCTGCCGTGGGATGAATTTGAGGTCGAGGAGGGCCCGGATGCTCAGGACCCTGCGCCCGGCGATCTTGCGGTCATTGAGGACGAATCCGTTTGCCCCATCGACTCCTCTGTGTAACGGCCCATCCTGACGATGAAAGTGGCGGCTTTGGCGGCGCGCTGATGCTGGCGCACGCAGCGGGCGCGGAGACGTACGTGCTGTGCTTCACGGACGGGCAGGCGGGGCATTTTCGCGCAGGGGCCAGCGGCGATGAGGAGTTGGGCAAGCTGCGGCGCGCGGAGATGGATGCGGCGGCGGCGCTGCTGGGCGTGACGCAGCATGAGGTGCTGGATTATCCGGACGGCGCGCTGGCGCAGCAGAGCTTCGAAGAGATGGTGCGAGTGGTGGTGGAGCGGATCCGGCGCTGGCGGCCGCAGGTGGTGCTGACGTTTGGCTCCGATGGCGGGGTGAATCTGCACAAGGACCACGCGATGGTGTCGATGGTGGCGACGGCGGCGTTCCACTGGGCGGCACGGGCGGAGATGTTTCCTGAGACGGGGCCGGCGCATTCGGCGCAGAAGCTNNCTGGCGGATCGGAAGCTGGAGGCGTTCCGGAAGCACTCGTCGCAAAAGGGCGTGCTGGAAAGGGTGGGCGATCAGGTGCGGAATGTGATGAAGACGGAGCGGTATCTGCTGGTGGCGAAGCGGGGGATTGGGGCGGTGGAGGGGGACGCGGGGATGTGGGCGGGGATTGTGGAGGAGTAGAGTTTGGAGTTTAGGGATTAGAGTTTACAACGCCGTGCACCGATCAGGCGGCCGGCGCTGGTCAAGTGACGGTCGTTTCGCGGTTTATCAGTCCGGGGTTTCGGAAAGGCGCATCTCCTGATAAAGAGGATGTGAGGCGTTTCATGACCGATCGCGTGATCCGGACGAAGCTGTACGGTTTTACCCTCCTGAACCATCCACGATTCAACAAAGGCACGGCGTTTAGCGAGGACGAGCGCGATGTGTTCGACCTGCATGGGCTGCTGCCTCCGCATGTGGGAACGCTGGAAGAGCAGATCGTGCGACGGCGGAAGGCGTTCGACACGTATGAGACGCCGTTTGAGAAATACACTTTCATGCGCGATTTGCAGGACATCAACGAGACGCTGTTCTACGCGTTGATTCTGTCGGACGTGAAGAAGTTCATGCCGATTGTGTATACGCCGACCGTCGGCGAGGGGTGCCAGCGGTTCAGCGAGATTTGGCGCAAGCCGCGCGGTTTGTTTTTGAGCTATCCGAACAAGGACAGGATCGAGAAGATTCTGTCGCACAAGCGCTACGACAACGTGAAGGCCATCGTGGTGAGCGACGGCGAGCGCATCCTGGGGCTCGGGGATCAGGGCGCTGGCGGGATGGGGATTCCGATCGGCAAGATGGCGCTGTACACGGCGCTGGGCGGGCTGCATCACCAATATTGTTTGCCGGTGCTGCTGGATGTGGGGACGGACAACGAGGAGCGGCTGGCGAATCCGATTTATATCGGGTGGACGCAGAAGCGGGTGCGCGGGCAGGACTACGACGAGTTTATCGAGACGTTTGTGCGGGCGGTGGAGAAGCGGTGGCCGCATGTGCTGCTGCAGTGGGAGGA
>PMAM01000229.1:0-1917 GCA_003152595.1 Acidobacterium sp. | reverse complement strand
GGGGATCGGGATTGCGAACCTGCTGGTAAAAGCGCTGATGGACGAGGGGCTGTCGGAGCGGGATGCGAAGGCGCGGATCTATGCGCTGGGCCGTCCAGGGCTGCTGGTGGAGGGCGCGGAGGGGATCCACGAGGAACAGAAGGACTATGTGCGGCCGCGCGGCGATGTTTCAGTTTGGAAGGTGGCCGATGCGAAGAAGATTGGCCTCGAAGAAGTGGCGCGCAATGCGAAGATCACGGTGCTGATTGGCGTGGCGGGGAAGGCGGGGATGTTTACCGAGGACGCGGTGCGCGCAATGGCGAAGAATACGGATCGGCCGGTGATCTTTCCCTTGTCGAACCCGACGTCGAAGAGCGAGGCGACGCCTGCGGACTTGTTGAAGTGGACCGACGGCAAGGCGCTGATTGGGACGGGGAGTCCGTTCGAGCCGGTGAAGGTGGGGGACCGGGAAATTTGTATCGATCAGACTAATAATTCCTATATTTTTCCGGGGCTGGCGCTGGGGATTGTGGCGGCAAAGTCGCGGCGGGTGACCGATGCGATGTTCATGACGGCGGCGCGGACCCTGGCGGGGCTGTCGCCGGTGGAGAAGGATCGCAAGGCGAGTTTGTTGCCGCCGCTGGCGGAATCGCGGAAGCTGGGCCGGGTGATTGCCGTGGCCGTGGCACGGGAGGCGATCGCGGAGGGGCTCTCGGATTTGAAAGAGAGCGAAGTCGAGGCGGCGGTGGGCGCCAATGTGTGGGAGCCGGTGTATCGGCGGTACGAGAGAGAGTCTTGAACGAGCCGGTAGCGTGCAGCTGGTAGCGGATCAGCGAGCCGCGGCTTGCTGGCGGCTTAGCTCGACTTCGAATTCCTTTTCTTTGGCAGCGACGGCTTTTTGGTAACCCTGTGGGTCGATCCAGACGGACTGGCCTGCTCCGGCCTGGGCTCGGGCGAGCTTGGCCAGCATGTCGAAGTAGCCGCCGTGGGCCCCTAAAAACACATCGCAGGGCAGGCCCTTGAGGACCGCGAAGGTTTTCCGGTAGTCCGCCGCGATGCTTGGATAGGAAGCCGGTTTGCCCGGGCGATCGACGAGGCGGAATCCTGGGTTGACGTTCCAGCTGCCGACGATGACAACGTTGACCAGCTTGCCCTGGTCGGGAGTGCGGAGGGTCCAGGTGGTGCAGCCGCGCGTATGGCCTGGCGTTTTGTGCGCGACCAGCACGCCGCCGCCGAGCTCGACGCGATCGCCATCGTGGAGGATGCGATCGACGTGGGCGGGGGGATAGAGGTCGTGGGGATAGAAGAAATCCTTTGCGCCGCCGCTTTCGACAACGGGAACGTCGGCGTCCATGACCATGTATTTCGCATGGGTCATGCGCAGGATCGCAGCGCTGCCCGCATCGTGATCCCAGTGGGCATGGCTGATGAGCAGGATGCGAATGTCGGAGAAACGAAAGCCGAGCTGCTCGACGCTTTTGCGGATGAGCGCGGGCGAGCTTTCGAGGCTGGAGTTGATGAGGATGTCGCCGGCGGGCGTGACGATGAGGTACGAGGCCAGGTCGCGGCTGCCCACGTAGTAGAGATGGTCGGTGATCTGGAAGGGAGCGATGGGCGTCGTCCAGTCCGGCTGTTCGATGGAATGAACGGCTGCGTTAACGCGCGCTGAACCCAGGAGTGCAACCAACGCGAGCAACAGCGCCGAGCAAAATCGCATGCGGTTCTTCTCTCCTCTGCACAAGATACTTGAGCCGATGGGTGGGTGCTGTGGTGGCATGACCGCCTGAAGTTCTCCGGGCCTAAAGGCCGTAGCTTTTTCGAATTGCCTATTCCCCGGCCTAAAGGCCGAGGCTTCTACCGTCGTCCCGCTCAAGCGGGACCGCTTTGCGAAAGGCCATCCATGAGCTGGTTGGAGCACTAGCTGTGAGGTTTCAACAG
>PMAM01000330.1 GCA_003152595.1 Acidobacterium sp. | reverse complement strand
GTTGAGACTCCACAACTAGCGCCCTGGCTCGTCTTCGGCTCGCGGTCAGCTCGGTCTTTCGCTCACCGCTTCATCGCTGGCCGCTTTTTCGCTAACCGGAATTTAGCCGACCGGACCTCAGCTGAACGCTACAGGCTCTGTTCCACCTGCATCGACAGCTCTTCCCACTCGCTGTTCAGCGACGCCTGCTGTGCGCGCAACGCTGTCAGCGCGTTGGACAGCCGCTGCGTCTCCTCCGTGCTCACGTACACCGCCAGTGCCTGCTCGGTCTCCGCCAGCGAGCTCTCCACGCGCGGGATCTCCGCCTCCACCGCCGCCAGACGCTCCTGCATCTGCCGCAGCTTGATGGGATTCACCCGCTTCGCTGCCTTCTCGGCGATCACCGGCTCCGACACGACCACCGCGACGGGTGCGTGAACCACCGGCTCGGCCGCGGCCATCGTTGCCGCAGCCAACTCTGCAGCACCACCCTCTTTGCGCCAGCGGTAGTCCTCATAGTTGCCCGGATAGACATTCAGCCGCGAACCGCGCGAAGGGTCCTCGACGTTCCTCTCGATCTCGAAGACCTTCTGCGCCAGGCCGTCGATGAAATACCGATCGTGCGACACGAAGATCACGGTTCCGTTGAATTTCCCGATCGCCTCCAGCAGCACATCTTTGGCGCGGAGGTCGAGGTGGTTCGTCGGCTCGTCCAGCAGCAGGAAATTCGCCGGGCTCACCAGAATCCGCGCCAGCGCGTAGCGGTTGCGCTCGCCGCCGCTTAGCACGCCCAGCAGCTTGAAGACGTCGTCGCCGGAAAACAGGAAGCATCCCAGCAGGCTCCGCAGGTCCTTTTCCGCCACCTTGGGCGCCGTTCGCCCCATGTCATCCAGCATCCGCGCGGCGGGGTCCAGCACCTTGTACTGATCCTGCGCAAAATATTCCGCCACCACGTTGTGTCCCAGCTTCAGCGTGCCCACCGTGGGCGACTCCTGCCCGCTCAGCAGCCGGATCAGCGTCGATTTCCCCGCGCCGTTCACGCCGACCAGCGCAATGCGGTCGCCGCGGTCGATGGTGAAGTTCACGTTTTCGAGCACGCGCTTCTCGCCGTACTGCATCGAGAGCCCCACCACGTCCACCACATTCCGCCCCGACGGCGGCGGCTGCGGAAAAGTGAAGTGCGGCACCGGCTCGTCCAGCGGAATCTCGATCCGCTCGATCTTTTCCAGCTCCTTGATGCGGCTCTGCACCTGCTTCGCCTTCGTCGCCTGATAACGAAAGCGGCTGATGAACACCTCGAGATGCTCGATGCGCTCGCGCTGGTTCTTGTAGGCGGCTTCGAGTTGCGCGCGCCGCTCCGCTTTCTGCGTCAGGTACTTCTCGTAGTTGCCGTGGTAGACGTGCAGGCCCTTGTTCCAGATCTCGATGATCTTGTTCACCGTCACGTCCAGAAAATACCGGTCGTGCGAGATCAGGATGTACCCGTTCTCCCAGGTACTGAGGTAGTTCTCGAGCCAGTTGCGCGTCTCAAGATCCAGGTGGTTCGTCGGCTCGTCGAGCAGCAGCAGGTCCGGCTTTTCCAGCAGCAGCTTGGCCAGCGCGATGCGCATCTGCCAGCCGCCGGAAAATTCCTCCGTCCGCCGCCCCCAGTCTTCCTTGCCGAAGCCCAGCCCCGTCAGTACCCCGCCCACCTGCGCATCCAGCGCGTAGACGTCATGGTGCCGAAGCCGGCCTTCCACGTGGCTGTACCGATCCGCCGCCGTCCCATACGCCCTGCTCGCAGGATCCAGTTCCGACAGCGCATGCGCAAGCTGCTCGAACTCCTGTTCCATCGCCCGCAGCTCGTCGAAGACGCTCAGGCACTCCTCGAAGACGGTCCGGCCGCTGAGCGCGAGGCCGTCCTGCGGCAGGTAGCCAATGGTCATTCCCTTCATGCGCAGCACGATGCCGTAGTCGAGCGATTCCATGCCGCCCAGCACCTTCATCAGCGTCGATTTGCCGGCGCCATTGGCCCCTACCAGAGCGGTCTTCTCCGTGGGGGTGATGAGCCAGTCGGCATTTTCAAAGAGGAGTCGCGGACCGAAGCGCTTGCCCGCGCCGGAGAGCTGCAGCATAACTCCATTTTACCGGGCCCGCTGATCGCCTCTGCGGAAACACCCTGAGGACAATCGTATTCAGAACGAAGCAGCCTTCGGCGCTTTCGAAAAGTCGCGGGTTCGGAGGGTCGATTTTCGGTTGCTCTTTAGAGAACAGGCGACTACATTTAGTTCGGCATGCTAACAATTGCGCCCTGCGTGCCCGTTCATTCCGCCTTGATCAGGAATCAGGATTCTCCATGAAGAAGTCTTCTGCTCTCGCACGTTCCGCGCGCAAATCCGCGCTGCCCGCTTACAAGAATCCCAAACTTGCCTCCGCGCGCCGCGTCAAAGACCTGCTCTCCCGCATGACCCTCGAAGAGAAGGCCGCGCAAATGCTCTGCGTCTGGCAGGAGAAAGCCCAGAAACTGGTCGATGAAAAAGGCAACTTCGATCTCGCCAAGGCGAAGAAAGCGTTTCGCGACCGCCGCGGCCTCGGCCAGGTCGGCCGTCCCTCCGACGCCGGTGGCGGCAAGAAAGCGCGCGCCATGGCGGAACTGACCAACGCCATCCAGAAGTTCTTCCTCGAGAACTCGCGCCTCGGCATTCCCGTCATGTTCCACGAGGAATGCCTGCACGGACACGCCGCTCCCGACGGCACCAGCTTTCCGCAACCCATTGCGCTCGGCGCCACCTTCAACCCCGACCTCGTCGAGCAACTCTTCACCATGACGGCACTCGAGGCTCGTGTCCGCGGCGCGCACCACGCCCTCACCCCCGTCGTCGACGTCGCCCGTGAGCCACGCTGGGGCCGCGTGGAAGAAACCTACGGCGAGGACCCCTACCTGGTCTCGCGACTCGGCATCGCCGCCGTGCGCGGCTTCCAGGGCGACCGCAATTTCCGGGACAAGAAACACATTCTCGCTACCCTGAAGCACTTTGTCGGCCACGGCCAGCCGGAATCCGGCATGAATTGCGCTCCGGCCAACGTCTCCGAGCGCGTCCTCCGCGAGACGTTCCTGTACACCTTCAAAGAAGCGCTGCGCGAAGCCGAAGCCGTCACCATCATGGCCTCCTACAACGAAGTCGACGGCGTCCCCTCGCACGCGAATAAGTGGCTGCTGAAGGATGTTCTTCGCAGGGAGATGGGCTTCAAGGGCTTCATCGTCTCCGACTACTACGCCATCTGGGAACTCGGCTATCGCCCCGACACGCACGGCCACTTCGTCGCGAAGGACAAGAAGGAATCCTGCGCGCTCGCGGTCAACGCCGGCGTCAACATCGAGCTGCCCGACCCCGACTGCTACCTCTACCTCGTGGAGCTGGTGAAGAAGGGCGTCCTCAAAGAGTCGCAGCTCGAGGAACTCGTCGCGCCCATGCTCTTCTGGAAATTCGAGATGGGCCTCTTCGACGATCCGTACGTCGATCCCGCCGAGGCCGATCGCGTCGTCGGCTCCGATGCGCACAAGAAGCTCGCCCGCACCGCCGCGCAGGAAGCTATCACGCTCCTGAAGAACGACAAGAACATCGCGCCGCTCGACCTGAACAAGATCAAAACCATCGCCGTGATTGGCCCCAACGCCAACCGCACGCTGCTTGGCGGATACAGTGGAGTACCGAAGCACGAAGTCACCGTGCTCGAGGGCATCCGGAACAGGGTCGACAACCGCGCGAAGGTCCTCTACAGCGAAGGCTGCAAGATCACCATCGGTGGCAACTGGAATCAGGACGCAGTTGTCCCGAGCGACCCCGCCGAAGATCGCAAACAGATCAAAGAAGCCGTCGAAGTGGCGAAGCAGGCCGACGTCATCGTGCTTGCCATCGGTGGTAACGAGCAGACCTCGCGCGAAGCCTGGAACCTGCAGCACATGGGCGACCGCACCAGCCTCGACCTGGTTGGCCGTCAGGACGAACTGGTCGGAGCCATGGCCGCGCTCGGCAAGCCCATCGTCGCCTTCCTCTTCAACGGCCGCCCGCTGTCGATCAACCACCTCCTCGCGCACGTGCCGGTCATCTTCGAATGCTTCTACCTCGGCCAGGAGAGCGGCCACGCCATCGCCGACGTTCTCTTCGGCGACATCAACCCCGGCGGCAAGCTGCCCATCAGCTTCCCGCGTTCCGTCGGCCACCTGCCGGTCTTTTATAACTACAAGCCCTCGGCGCGCCGCGGCTATCTGTTTGACGATGTCTCGCCGCTCTTCGCCTTCGGCTACGGCCTCAGCTACACCACCTTCGAGCTGAGAAACCCGCGCCTGACCAAAAAGAAGATCACCACGAAGGGCACGACGCACGTCCGGGTCGACGTCACCAACACGGGCAAGCGCGCTGGCTCTGAAGTCGTCCAGCTCTATATCCGCGACCTCGTCAGCTCCGTCACGCGGCCCATCAAGGAACTCAAAGGATTCAAAAAGGTCTATCTCAAGCCCGGTGAAACCACGACAGTCACGCTCGACATCGCGCCCGACGCGCTGGCCTTCTTCGATGTCAACATGAAGCACGTCGTCGAGCCCGGCGACTTCTCCATCATGCTCGGCACCTCCTCACGTGACGAGGACCTCCACAAACTCACCCTGCAGGTCACGAAGTAGCGGTAATACGTATCAGTGTCTGGTCGTTGAATTGTTTGTTGCTTTTGTATCAGGGCACGACTTCAGTCGTGCCGTCATGGGCCAAAAAACCAATGGGCTTTAGCCCCTGAGCGCCGACAGCCTCAGGAAGAGGCAGGTCAGTCATGATCCAGAAGCTTTCCTTCGCAGAAAAGTTTGGCTACGGCCTCGGCGACATGGCCGCCAACTTCATCTTCCAGGCGATGCTCGCCCTGCAGNNNTGGACCGCGCTCCCCTTCGGCATCATCGGCATCCTCACCTTCACCACGCCCAGCCTCAGCATCACCGGCAAGCTCGTCTATGCATGGACCACGTATCTCCTGCTGCGGCTGATCTACGCCGTCAACAACGTGCCGTACGCGTCGCTCACCGGCGTCCTCACCGGCGATCCGGACGAGCGCACCAGCATCGCCTCCTACCGCCAGGTCTTCGCCAACATCGCCGGCTTCATCGTGCAGAGCCTCGCCATCCCCATGGTCGTCTTCTTCGGCCATGGCAACGACGCGCGCGGCTATCAGATCACCATGGGCCTGCTCTCCGTACTCAGCGTAATCTTCTTCATCGTCGCTTTCTTCGCGACCAAAGAACGCATTCAGCCCGACCCGCAGCAGCAAACGTCGCTCACCCGCGATCTGAAAGACCTCTTCAGCAATCGCCCCTGGATCGTCCTGTTCCTCGTCACGACGTTTTACTTTGCCGCCATCTCCATGCGCGGCAGCGTCATGCTGCCCTTCTTTAAATACCTGGCGGGCGACGAGAAGCTCTTCAGCTGGTTCAACGGATTCGGCCTCGCCTCGCTCATCGCCGGCGTCACGGTTTCCACCGCGCTCACTAAGCGAATCGGCAAGCGTCCGCTCTTCATCCTCAGCATGACGCTCTCCGGCCTCTTCAATCTGGCCGTGCTCTTTCTCCCGCCGCACGCCACCGTCGCCATCATCGTCTCGGAAGTCCTCCGCCAGTTCGCCTACGGAACCTCCGGCCCGCTCATCTGGGCCATGATGGGCGACGTCGCCGACTACGGCGAGTGGAAGACCGGCCGCCGCGCCACTGGAACTGTAACAGCGGCGGTCGTATTTGCTCTCTGGGTCGGCCTCGCCATCGGCGGCGCCGTCGCCGGCTGGCTCTTCTCGTACTACGGCTACGTCTCCAACGCCGTGCAGACCGCGCGCGCCCTCGACGGCATCCGCCTCACGGCCGGCCTCTGGTCTGCGCTCTTCTTCTTCGCCACCGCGGCGTGCCTCTTCTTCTACCCGATATCGCGCAAGATCAACAAAAACATCTCCGACGAGCTAGCCGGCCGCCGCCTGAATTTCGGCCCGCCAGCGACCTCAACGCAAAAGTAGGAGGGCCTCGCCCGTGTCCGTACGAATCGCACTCCTCGCCACGTGTCTCTTCGGCCTTGCGGCGACCGCCCAGGCCCCCACCTCGCTCAAGGCCGCATACCACGGCGACTTCTACATCGGCGCGGCGATCAACACCGCGCAAATCACAGGCGAGGACACACGCGGCGATGCCATCATCGCCGCCCAGTTCGACTCCATCTCGCCCGAGAACTGCCTCAAGTGGGAGAACGTTCACCCGCAGCCGGACAAGTACGACTTCAACCTCCCCGACCAGTACGTCGCCTTCGGCCAGAAGAACCACATGTTCATCGTCGGTCACAATCTCGTTTGGCACAGCCAGACCCCGGCCTGGGTCTTCCATGACGACAAGGGAAACCTCCTCACCCGGGACGCGCTGCTCGCCCGCATGCGCGACCACATCCATACCGTCGTTGGCCGTTATAAGGGCCGCATCCAGAGTTGGGACGTCGTCAACGAAGCCCTCAACGAAGACGGCACCCTGCGACCGTCGCTCTGGTACAAGATCATCGGCCCCGACTACATCGAGAAGGCGTTTGAGTACGCGCACGAGGCCGACCCCGGCGCTCAGCTCAACTACAACGACTACAACCTCGAGAACGAGCCCAAGCGCAACGGCGCCATCACCCTCGTCAAACAGCTCCAGGCCGCAGGCATTCCCATCTCGACCGTTGGCATCCAGGAGCACGACAGCCTCGACTGGCCGACCCTGGATCAGCTCAACGCCAGCATCGAAGCTTTCGGCAAACTCGGCGTCAAAGTCGCCATCAGCGAACTGGACGTCGACATCCTGCCGCGCGCCACGCGCCAGCAAACCGCTGACGTCTCCGTAAGAGCCGCACAGAACCCCGCCCTCAACCCCTGGCCCAACGGCCTGCCCGATTCCGTCGAGCAGCAGCTCACAAAGCGCTACGCCGACCTGTTCGGCGTCTACCTGAAGCACCGCGAGGTGGTGAACCGCGTGACCCTGTGGGGCGTCACCGATGCCGACTCCTGGAAGAACGACTGGCCCGTCCCCGGCCGCACCAACTACCCGCTCCTCTTCGATCGCTCCGGCAAGCCCAAGCCTGCCTATGATGCTGTCCTTCGATTAGCGAGCGGCCAGTAAAACAGAACACTCTGCCCGTGCGCCCGCAACGGTGAATTCAAGCGCGAATCTGCGCGATTACCTGGTCCAGCGCCGGCTCCCACGGCTTGAGCTGCACTCCGAAACGCCCCTGCAGCTTCGCGTTCGACAACATCGAATTCCGCGGCCGCTTCGCCGGCGTTGGATACTCGCTGGTCGCAATCGCCTTCACCTCCGGCTTGCGCCCACCCAGCAATCCCCCTGCTTTTGCGAAAATCGCCCGGGTAAAACCGCACCACGTCGTCTCGCCGCCGCATGTCATGTGATACAGTCCGGCCCACTCCTCAGCAGAACCGAAAGTTCCAGCGAGCACGCCATCGGCAATCTCTCGCGTCGCGCGCGCCAGTTCCAGCGACGTTGTCGGCGCGCCAAACTGATCATCCACCACGCTAAGCTCATCCCGCTCGCGGCCCAGCCGCAGCATAGTCAGCAGAAAATTCTTCCCATGCGGACCGTAGACCCAGCTGGTGCGAAAGATCAGGTACCGTCCCCCCACCTCGCGAATCGCCTCTTCTCCCGCCAGTTTCGTCTTCCCATACACGCTCATCGGAGCCGGCGCGTC
>PMAM01000259.1 GCA_003152595.1 Acidobacterium sp. | reverse complement strand
ACGCCGGCGATCTGAACCGGGATGGTATGGACGCGGCGGAGGTTGAGAGCGTGGAAGCGAGCGGCGAAGCCTGCGCCGACGATGCCGATGCGGAGGGGATCTGTCATTTCCAGTTGTCTGCCTGAAGGAGAACTACAGATATTATCTCCCGCGAGTTGCACGGGCGAAGTGTGGAAATGATTCGCGAGAACAACAATGAAATCGAGGGACGCGACGACGTAGCAGGAGTCGCAATTCCAGACAGGAAGAAGCACAGCAGGTGAAGGACGGTTCGTTGACACGGACAGTGCTGACCGATAAAGTGTGGGCCGCGTACTAAATCCTCCAGCACGCGGGACAGAACAGTTGGGAGGCAGAGGGATGCGCGAAATGAAGTTCGCTGAGGGCCTTCGGGGCAGAGCCGTGATTGGCGCGGCGGTCATGTTGGGGGTGTTGGGAGCAGCCGGAGTGCGTGCGCAGGCGGAAACGGCCGGAGACGGGCTCGCGCTGGATGCGCGGCTGACGATTGTGGTGAGCGCCGATGAGCCAGGACCGGTGCATCGCGCCGCGGAAGACCTCGCGTCGGATTTAGGGAAGGTGTTCGGCACGAAGCCGAAGATCGCGGAGCAGTCCGCGGGGAGTGGGGCGACGGTGCTGATCGGCGAGGCGCGGAAGCTGCCGGAGGGGATGCGTCCGGAAAATGTAACCGAGGCTGAGTCTTTTTCGATCGCGGTGAAGGGGAAGACCGTTGTGCTGGCGGGGGCGGACATGCGCGGCACGATCTACGCGATCTATCAGTTCTCGCAACAGTATCTCGGTGTCGATCCGCTGTATTACTGGACGGATCATGAGCCGGAGCGGAGCGCGCGGGTGGAACTGCCGGCGGGATTGAGCCACGCCTATCCAGCGCCGGTATTCAAATATCGGGGCTTCTTTATTAACGATGAGGATTTGCTGACGGGCTGGGCACCGGGCGCGAAGGATCATGCTGGGATTTCGCTGGCGGCGTGGGACAAAGTGTATGAGACGATCCTGCGGCTGAAGGGCAACATGGTGGTGCCCGGAACGTGGATTTTCCCGAACGATCCGCAGATCAAAGCGGCGGCGGAGCGCGGGCTGATTGTGACGCAGCATCATGCGATTCCGCTGGGGCTGAATGTGGCGCGATGGCCCAAGGACGTGCCTTACAACTTCTCCACGCATCCGGAGATCCTTGAGCGGGCCTGGAAGGACGCGGTGGCCGAGTATCCGCCGGACATCGAGATGCTATGGGATGTGGGTTTGCGTGGGCTCTCGGATACGAGCTATGCATCGATGGATCCGAGCGTCCAGGGCGACGACAAACTGTTGGGGAAACGGATCAGCGACGCGATTGAGGAACAGATGAAGATCGTGCGGGCCGTGCATCCGGACGCGAAGTTCGTTACCGACCTGTGGCAGGAGGGGGCGCGTCTCGCGCAGGAGGGATACCTGAAGATTCCGCCGGAGGTGACGACGGTGTGGGCCGATGATGGCTACGGGTACATCCAGGACAAAGGCGAGGTGAAGGCCGGCCAGGGAACCTATTATCACGTTGCAATGATGAACAATCGCACGAATCAGCTGACAGAGATGGTGCCGATCGAGCGTATTTCGGATGAGCTGGGACGGTATGAGAAGGCTGGGGCGACGCAGTATTTTCTGGTGAACACGAGCGACATTCGTCCTTACTCGCTGACGATTCGCGCGGTGATGGATTACGTGTGGCTGGGGAAGTTGCCGGGCGTGAAGGAGGAACCGGCGGATTTCTATCGGCACTACGCGGCGGAGGAGTTTGGGGAGAAGGCGGCCGGCGCGATTGCGGATATGTATAAGGACTACTTCGCGGCACCGGCGCGGCTGGAGACACGAAATCAGGGTGATCCGTCGCGTGAGTATGGCGACCAGCTGTATCACACCGAAGGGCGGCAGATGCTGCAGACGTACATGATCGATGCGCCGCTGTATGCGATTCCCGGGCAGTCACCGAAGTGGACGATTCCGCGGCTGATCGGCGACGGGTTTGGGCGGCCAGGCTTTGGCGGAAGGGAATGGCTGACGACAGCGGTGCCGCGAGAAATCCAGCAGTGCGGGGATGCGCAGCCTCGGTGGGACGCAGTCTGGAAGAAGGCGGTGGCGGCGGAGGCGCTGGTGCCGGCGCCGCGGCGGCAGTTCTATCAGTCATCTGTGCTGACGATGGTTACAATTCAGCGCGAAAGCAACCGGATGCTGGAGGATATTGCGAAATCTGTCCAGGATGCGCAGAAGGGCGACATGGCCGCAGCACAGCAAGAAGCGACCGGTGCGCTTGCTGCTGTTGGTGAGGTGCGCAAGGCCCAGGCGGCGGCGGAGTACGGCAAGTGGAAGAACTGGTATCGGGGCGACTGGCTGACGGGCGTATATCGGACGCAGCAGGTGCTCGAGGACTATGCCGGATTCCTGAAGGATCCCGAGTCGCACCTGCCACCGCCGATCGTCTGGAACGGGTGGGAGGCCTACTACCACATCATGCAATACGAGGGAGACCGGTCGGCGGATGTGAAGTAAGGCAGCGTTCAGTTGTCAGCGTTCAGCGATCAGAAAAAGCCTGAACCCAGAGAACGCGGAGAAGGCCAGCAGGTCGAATCCCGGGTCGATCGAAGAACCTCAGCGCGTCATGGCGTAGTCGACCTCTTCCTCGATGGCGGCGATGTAGATGGGCTCATGGTGTGCAGCGGTGAGCGCGTTGTTGAGCGTGGGCAGGTCAGCGGTTTTGAAATGCTGCCAGGCAGCGATGGCGTCCGCTGAAGCTTTCTTCATCTGCGTGAAGATTTGGAGGGCCGAGGCAGGGGCTTCGCGGTCGCCGCTTTCAACAACGCGAAGCACGCTGCCGAGACCGGAGGCGGCTTCCGCGAGGCCGGGTGCGGACTCGGAATGGCCGCCGCTGCGGATGGCGTTGATCTTTGCCTCGGCGGTTTGGACGGCGCTCTTCACGGCATCGGGTGTGTCGGACGCGGCCGTGAGTTTCTTCAGCTGGCTGTCGACGCTTTCCAGTTCCGCCATGGCTTTGCGACTTTGCAGGACTTGCGCGTAGATCGACTCGGCGAGGGCGTACTGCTGCGCGAGGACGGCGGGGGTTGCGGGGCAGCGGGGATCCATCACGATATGGAGAGGGCGATCAAGGGTCGTTCCATCGACGGTGAGGCGCAGCGTGTAGCTGCCGGGTGGGACCTTGGGGCCGCCTGGTGCTGCGTCTTCGTCGTCATCGTCGGGNNCGAGTTCCTGCGGCTTGGGAAACCAGCGGTCCGCGATGGGCATGGGCGGACGCTTGGGCTGCTTGTCAGCGCTGGAGAAGTGGCGCAGGACTTTGCCCTGAGCGTCGAGAATCTGGAGGCTGACTTTGGCGGCATTGTCTGACAGGTAGTAGTCAACGATGGCGCCATTGGGTGGGTTCTCGGCCTGAGGCTCTTCGGGCGGCAGCGGCGAGCCGAGGAAGCCGTCGTTGTCGACGCGGACGGCGGTGGGCGGTACGTAGAGAAAGGCGGTGGAGGCGTGCTCGGCGGCGGCCGCGGCCTGGCGGAGCGGCGCGATGTCGTCGAGCACCCAGAAGGATCGGCCGTGGGTGGCGACGATCAAGTCACTGTCGTGGATACAAATGTCGCGGATCGACGTGACGGGGAGGTTGAGCTGCAGCGGCTGCCAGTGCTGGCCATCGTCGAAGGAGATGTAGAAGCCGAATTCGGTTCCGGCGTAGAGGAGATTGCGCTGCTGAGGGTCCTCGCGGACGACGTAGACGAAGTGATGCGGGGCGATGCCGTCGACGGAGAGCATCCAGGTTTTGCCGTAGTCGTGGGTGATGTAGAGGTACGGGGCCTGGTCGTCAAGGCGGTGGCGATCGACAGCGGCCCAGGCCGTTGCAGGATCGAAGTGCGAGGCTTCGATGAGGGAGATCTTGGACCACGGGGAGACGTTGGGGGGCGTGACGTCGTTCCAGGTCTTACCGCCGTCTCTGGTGACGTGAATGCGGCCCGTGTCGCTGCCGGCCCAGATGAGGTCCGCGCGCAGCGGTGAGGGCGCAATCGTGTAGACAACGCCGTAGCCGCAGGTTTCGGCCTGATCGAGGCTCGGCGGCAGCGAGCAGGAAATCGGCTTGCCCGCGCCGGTGAGGTCGTAACTGATGCGGGACCAGTGCAGGCCGCCGTCAGTCGTCTTCATGACGTACTGCGTGCCGAGGTAAAGCGAAGTTTTGTCCACCGGCGAGAAGACGAGGACCGGTGTCCACGGATCACGGTAGCGGCGCTTGTTAATTTCGGTATCGAAGCCGCCGAGAGGCCAGGGCGTGACGTTCTGGCTGAACGAGGTGCGGAGGTCCTCGCGGACGACGCCGCCATAGGTGGAGGAGAGGTAGACGATGTTCTCGTCTTTGGGGTCGATGGCGATGTAGCCGCTCTCGCTGCCACCGGGCAGGAACCAGTCGCGGGTGTCAATGTGGCCGTGGTCGGAGCGCGAGTGAACGGCGATGGCGCCGGAGTCCTGCTGAGCGCCGTAAATGGTATAGGGGAATTTGTGGTCGGTGGTGACGTGATAGAGCTGCGCGGTGGGCTGGTTGAACCAGGTGGTCCAGGTGCGGCCGCGATCAAGCGAGACGCTGGCACCCTGATCGACGCCGAGGACGAGGTGGTTGGAGTCTTTGGGATCGACCCAAACCTGGTGGTAGTCGTCGCCGCCAGGCGCGCCGCGGACGATGTGGATGGTCTTGCCGCCGTCGTCGGTGCGGTAGAGGGCGACGTTGGGCATATAGAGGGTATCGGGGTTCTCGGGATCGATGGTGATGGAGTTGAAGTACCAGGCGCGCGAGGTGAGGCGCGGGTCGGAGTTGGCGAGGGTCCAGGTATCGCCGTCGTCGTCGGAGCGGTAGAGGCCCGCGTGGCCTTTGGCGTCGATGGTGACGTAGACGCGGCGGCCGTCGGCGGAGACGGCGATGCCGGTGCGGCCCCAGGTTTCGGTGGGGAGACCGTGGCCGGAGATCTCCGTCCATGTGGCGCCGGCGTCGGTGGAACGGTAGAGCGCGTTGCCGGGACCTTCCAGCGGCGCGTAGGTGGACCATGGCGGACGGTGCGCGTTCCAGGTGGTGGCGAAGAGGATTTTGGGTGCGCCGACCGCGATAGCCATGTCGCCGATGCCAACGTCGGGACCTTTGTCGAGAATGCGGGTCCAGTGCTCGCCAGCGTCGGTGGATTTGTAGATGCCGCGCTCGGGATTGGGACCGTAGGCGTGGCCAAGGGCGGCGACGTAGACGGTGCGCGGATCGTTGGGAGCGACGAGAATGCGGGAGATCTGACGCGTGTCGTCAAGGCCGGCGTGGGTCCAGGTTTTGCCGGCGTCGTCGGAGCGGTAGACGCCGTTGCCGGAGGCGAGGTCGGATCGGATATCGGACTCACCGGTGCCGGCGTAGATCACGTTGGGATCGGAGGGCGCCACGGCAATGGCGCCGATTGAGGCGACGGGCTCGCGATCGAAAACCGGTTCCCACACGGTGCCTGCGTCGGTGGTTTTCCAAACGCCGCCGTCGACGCCGCCGAAGTAGTACGTGGTGGCGCTGCCGGGGACGCCGCTGACGGCGACAACGCGGCCGGCGCGGAAGGGTCCGACAAGACGCCAGTGGAGCCCGCTGAAGAATTGCGGGGAGACGGTTTGGGCAGCAAGGGGCAGAGACACAGCAAGCAGAAGAGCAGTGCAGCTCAGAGTGCGCGCGCGGAAAATGTTCATCGGTGACTGAAATTGTGAGGGCGGGGAGGGGGATTGCGCAACTCGGGCCGTGCGCGTCAGAGGTGGAGGAGGCGCTCGGAGAGCGCGTAGATCCAGGGGAACAGCGTAAAAGCNNCATTGGGTCGCAGACGGATCAGGCGGTCGATGCGAATCGCGAGTCCGGTATCGGCGGCCGTGAGGGCAGTGCAGAGGCAGGTGTGCGAAGCGGAGACCGTATGGGCCGCTGCACGGGCAGCGGTCACGAGAGCTTCGGCGAGCAGGAGGGAACGAGCAGCGTCGCCCTGAACGGCATCGTCGTCGGCTGCCCAGTCGGCGGCTTGTTGCCAGGGCTGGCTCCAGGGATCGCCACCCGGGAGCATGCGGTCGAGGCGAGGAAGGTAACTCAGCGTGAGGAGCTTCCAGTTGTCAAAGTGAGTTGCGTGGGAGCGTTCGTGGGCGAGCGCAAGGTCGAATGCACCCGGCTTTACAGTTTTGAAGCTGGATGAGACGACGATCAGCGGGCGGAAGAAGCCGATGAGGCGAACGGGCGGAGCGGGATCCGGCAGAGTGAGGACCGGGATGTTATAGCCGTTGGGGACAATCGGGCCTGAGCGGCGGCAGGCGTGGACGAAGCGAAGGGTGCGGAGGGTGATGCGCAAGCCGCGGAGCAGGCCGAAAAGGAACCACAAGGCCACAAGGCCGGCGACGAGCAGGCACAGTCTGCTGACGTTTTCGGACTCAAGATTCGTTTCGCCGTGCACGTACGCGGGGAGGCAGACGGCTCCGGCCACGAAAGCGGCAAAGAGCGCGGGGCCGATCTGGAGCAGATAGAGGAGGCGCTCGCGCGAGCGCGCTGTGGCGTTGTCGAGGTGGCGGAGAATCCAGCGATGGGCGAGGGCCAGGGCGATCTGCGAACTCGCGAGGACGAGGCCGAAGACGATGGTGAGGATGCAGAGCAGGCGCAGCGTCCAGGAGAGGGTCATCTTTGGCCCTCCTTCGTTTGGTCAGAGCCCGCGGAAGAGGTTGGATCTGCGTGGGCGCGCGCGGTGCGGATGCTGGACTCGAGCCGATCGAGGAGGCCGGTGTCGTAGTGGTGGACGGCGTCGACGAGGCAGGAAACGAGGATCTCGGGCCCGGCGTCGGACTCGGAAAAGAAGCGATGGATGAGATTTGCAGCCCGATGTTCTTCGAGGTCGCGGGCGGAAAGTGCGAGCGAGTAGAGGAAGGCGCGGTTCTGTTTGCGTCGTGCGAGCAGGCCCTTGCGGAACAGGCGATCGAGCGTGGTCATGACGGTGGTGTAAGCGAGGCCGGTGTCGAGTTGTTCGGCGACCTGCTGCACCGTGGCGCAGTCGAGCCGGCGCAGGACAGAAAGCACTTCGCGCTCGCGGCGACCGAGGACCCCGAGAGGCGGAAGCGAGGCACCTTTTTGAACTGGCGATTTGGATCCTGTCATGCGGTGCTGTACCGGACGTGAATTCGATGATAGACCGAAATGCCTGAAGCGCGAGGGGCGCGCGTGATTGAACGATCTACTACCTCTGGTAGTAGGCGAGGGAATCCCGTACTCCTGTAATGCAAGCCTTCCCCTGTTTTCCTGAATCAGCGTTGCGGAGAGATATGTCGAAGCTTGGGTGGACACTGCTTTTTCTTTCCCCGGTCTGCGTTGTTGCACAAAGCCCGGACAGCGCCGCGGTGCGAGGGCGCGTCACCGGACCGAACGGCCAGGTGGTGAGCGGGACACAGGTGGTGATCGAAGATGGGCAGCATCGGGTGCTGCGGAACATGGTGGGGGGGCCAGCTGGGAATTTTGTGGCTGAAGGACTGGCGCCTGAGGCGGTGACGGTGCGCGCCGAAGCGCCGGGGCTGGAGGCGGACTCCGGCCTGTTGACCCTGACTGCGGGAACGATGGCGACGATTCATCTCCAGCTGCATGTGCCCAGCGTCCATACAGACGTTGTGGTGACGGGCGTGGCGGGTGAGGTGCGGACGGACGAGCCGCAGCTGGGGGATCGGCTGACGGCGGGTCAAGCGCAGGCGATGCCTTTGCCAAACCGCCGGATCACGTTTTTGCCACTCGTGAATGCGGCGAATCATCCGGCGATCAACCAGGGCGACGTGTTCATGAACCAGGATTTGTTCACCGCGAACGGAACGGGCCGCCGGCAGACGTGGTTCGAAGTGGATGGCGCGAACGGCAACGATTTGTGGGGCCGGCAGACGATCTTCACGAACGTGCCCCTGAGTGCGATTGGCGAGATGACGGTGCTGGAGAATGCCTTCGCCGCCGATTACGGGTTTGGCGAAGGCGCGGTGGTGAACATTGTGACGCGCACGGGCGGCAGCCGCCTGCACGGGGATGTTCTGGGTTTGTGGCGGCCGTCGGGTCCGGAGGCGGAGTTGTCAGGGTTCACGACGACGAACGCCACGAGCGGGAACGACATTACGCGCGACACGCTGGATCAGGGAGCGGCAACTGTAGCGGGACCGGTTACAAAATCGGGGCAAACGTATTACATGGCGTCGGGTGAGTACAGCTATCAGGACCGCGCTTCTCCGGTGATTTCGCCGCTGGCGCCGGGGAACTACATCGGGCACTATCGCGACTGGCTGGGCCTGGTGCGCGCGGACCACACAATCCGCGAGGGGCAGCGGGTGTTCCTGCATCTGGGCGCGGACGGGTTTTTCGATACGAATCCAAACGGGATTGTGGGCGGCAACACGCTGCCGAGCGTGGCGCGCGTTTTCCATCGCAAGACGTATACGGTGGAGCTGGGCGATACGGCGGTGCTGAATCCGACAATGGAGAACGAGGCCCGGGCCGAGTTCCAGCTGGCGTCGCCGATCACGCAGTTTTCGCCGGTGCTTTACTCAACGCAGTATCAGGTCCCGATTTCGTCCGGCGGTACGTTCACGTCGGGGACCTCGCAGGCGGCGCTGCTGATGAACCGGCAGTACGAGGCGGTGGACAACCTTGCGAAGACGCTGAGCCGGAGCGAACTGCGGGTGGGCTTCGACTTAATCCACGCGCACAGCGGCGGGAATAGTAAGGAATTCGGCGGGCCGATTTATCTGGGTCAGCTGGTGTACAAGGCGTGCACGGGGACGGTGACGTTCTGCGAGAGCCAGGCGTATTTGGGCAACATTGCGAACGTGGCGACGTATACGCAGAGCTATGGCAACGCAAATTATGTGGTGGGCGATACGCTGGCCGGGGTATTCGGGCAGTGGGATGTGCATCCGCGCAGCGATCTGACGCTGAACCTGGGTTTGCGCTACGAGCTGCAGTCGTTCACAGATGCGCGCGGAGATTTTGCTCCGCGGGTGGGGTTCGCTTACGACGTGGCGGGACACGGAACGACGACGATCCGCGGCGGGTTCGGGATTTATTACGCGCAGGTGGTGGACAACGAGGAGGCCAACTACGCGCTGACAGGACCGACGGGGGTCTTCAACTACACGGCGGCGCCGGGACAGGCGGGATTTCCGACGAGCGTGAGTGCGGTGCCGTTGCCGGCGTTTCCGCCCGGGGCAACGGCGCCACTGCGGAGTTTGTATCTGCGGCCGGGACGGGCGAGTTACTACAACCAGTTTTTCCCGACAAGCACTTTGCTCAATTATCCTGACGCGCTGCTGAATCCGTATAACGAGCAGTGGACCTTTGGCGTGGAGCGGCAGGTGGCGTCGACGTGGGTGTTGAGCACGGATTATGTGGGCTCGCACACGTTGAAGATCGTGCGGCCTGTGGATGTGGACGCGCCGACATCGTTTGTGCGGACGGCTCCGGGGCAGACGAGGACGGCGCAGGCGGCGAACTGCACGCGGCCGTATTGGGTGGCGTGGTATGCGCAGGCGGGCAAGACATGCGATCCGGCAAAGAACGCCGGCGCTACGCCGCCGTATTCCACGATCCAGAGCGACACCAACGATGGAGCGGCGTACTACGAGGCGCTCGATGTGAATCTGAGCCATCACGCGCACAACGGGTCATCGCTGCTGGCGAGCTACACCTGGTCGCACGCGATCGACACCGTCGATCCGGACATTCCCAGCCAGAACCCGAACGACGCGCGGCAGGTGGGCGGGGCGGAGATGGGGAACGCGATCTTCGATCAACGGAACCGGCTGGTGCTGAGCGGGGTGTACGCGGCTCCATGGGGAATTACGACGGGCGGCATTGCTACGCTGGGCGGCGGACTGCCCTACAACTACACGACCGGCGTGACGAACAGCGGTGACACAGGCGCGACCACGGATCGGCCGGTGATCAATGGTGTGGTGGTGGGACGCAATACGGGGCGCGGGACGGCGATCTACGATCTGGAGCCGTTCGTCGGCAAGCGCATCACGCTCGTGCCGGAGCGCGTGCATGCAAATCTGCGTGCCGAGGCGTTCAACGTGCTGAACCACCGCAATGTGGTGGGGTTCAGCGGGACGTGGGGCAACGGCGCGACGCCGGGTGTGGGATTCGGCACGCCACTGGCGGGGATTACGAATCAGCTGTATCCCAGAGAGCTGCAGTTCTCGGCGCAGATCGAATTCTAAAAAGGAGCCCGGAGCCTGTAGCCGGTAGCCTGTAGCTGATGCCGGGCTGAAGGCCGGACGCACGCGCCTGAAAATCCACTGCTGACGACCTGTGTGCGAATAGACGACGCGTATGCCGCGGACGGTTACAATGGCCGCTGTTGAATCGCACATCAGAGAGGGAGTGCATGAGGCCGATGCGGAGCGCGGGATGCTGGGTTCGCAGAGTTACGTTCGTGATTGCAACGGTGGCGGGGTTGGCGGCGGTGGCGCCAGCAATAGCGCAGGATGCGGGAGGGATGCCCGATCTGCATTGGCGCATGATCGGGCCGTTCCGCGGCGGCAGAACGCGCGCGGTGGCGGGTGTGCCCGACCAGCCAAACGTCTTCTACATCGGCCAGGTGGACGGCGGCGTGTGGAAGTCGACCGACTACGGGCGCACGTGGGCGCCGATCTTCGATCACGAGGACACGCAGTCCGTTGGTGCGATCGCGGTGGCGCCATCGAACGACAACATTGTGTATGTGGCGAGCGGCGAGGGGCTGCACCGGCCGGACCTGTCCGTAGGTGACGGGATCTATCGCTCGGAGGATGCGGGAAAGACCTGGACCCATCTCGGACTGCGCGGCGGCGAGCAGATTCCGGCAATTGCGGTCGATCCGTGGAATCCGAATCGGTTGTTTGCGGCGGTGCTGGGGCATCCGTATGGGCCGAATGAGGACCGCGGGATTTTTCGCTCGGACGATGGCGGCAAGACGTGGAAGAAAGTGCTGGACAAGGGCGAGCGGATTGGCGGATCGGATGTCGTGCTCGATCCGAAGAATCCGCGGATCGTGTATGCGGCGATGTGGGAAGACACGCTGGGGCCGTGGGAGGACGCCAACAGCTACGCGGGCACGAAGGGTGGACTCTTCAAGTCCATCGATGGCGGCACGACGTGGAAACAGCTAACGAAGGGGCTGCCGGACAACCTGGTCCAGATCAACGTGGCCATCGCAGCGAGTAATCCGCAGCGGCTGTATGCGACGTTGCAGACGAAGACGGGAGGCGGTTACGCGTCGAGCAAAGGGCTTGGCGTCTATCGCTCCGACGATGGCGGAGCCAGCTGGCAGAAGATCACGGACGATCCGCGGCCTGCCATGAAGATTGGCGGCGGCGATCTGTCGATTCCGGTTGTGGATCCGAAGAACCCTGACACCGTATATGTCACCAGCATTGTTACTTGTCGCTCAACGGATGGGGGCAAGACGTGGATCACCCTGCGTGGAGCGCCGGGCGGCGACGACTACCAGAACATGTGGGTCAATCCGAAGAATCCGCAGATTCTGCTGCTGGTGAGCGACCAGGGAGCGGTGATCAGCGTGAACGGCGGCGAAAGCTGGGGCTCGTGGTACAACCAGCCAACGGCGCAGCTGTATCACGTCGCAGCGACGGAGACTTTTCCCTACCTGGTGTGCGCGGGCCAGCAGGAAAGCGGTTCCGTATGCACCTCGACGCGCGGCAACGACGGCTACGTTAGCTACCGCGAATGGCATCCGGTGGGGATCATCGGGTATGGATACGCCGCGCCTGATCCGCTGCATCCGGAGATCATCTACGGAGCGGGCCGCACCGAAGTATCGCGCTACAACAGCATCACCGGCGAGGTACAGAATGTAACGCCGCTGCCCGTGCGGAAACGCGATTATCGCGCCGATCGAACGGAACCAATCCTGTTTTCTCCCGTGGATCCGCACACGATGTACTACGCCTCCAACCATCTCTTCAAGACCGACGACTACGGGCACACTTGGCAGACCATCAGCCCTGACCTGAGCCAGGAAAAAAGCGGTCAGCCCGAATCGCTGCCCCCGCTGACGCCGGAACAGCAGGCGCAGCGTCGCGGCGTCATCTACTCGGTTGCCGCGTCGTACAAGACAACGCAGACCATCTGGGCGGGGACCGACGACGGCCTGGTATGGATCACCCGCGATGGTGGCACGAACTGGACGAATATCACGCCGCCGGGGGGTTCCCCGTGGAGCAAGATCGCGCAGATCGATGCTTCCCGCTTCGATGACGACACAGCATACGTCGCCGTGAATCGTATGCGCATCGACGATCTACATCCCTACGCGTTCCGCACGCACGATGGAGGGAAGACTTGGCAATCGATCAGCACCGGTCTGCCGGACGATGCTCCCGTCGATGCCGTGCGTGCCGATCCAGTGCAGCCGGGCCTGCTGTATGCGGCAACAGAGCACGCGGTGTGGGCGTCGTTCGACGATGGCGCGCACTGGCGGCCGATTCAGTACAACCTGCCGCACACCTCGATGCGCGATTTGCTGGTGAAAGACGACGATCTGATTGTCGCCACGCACGGCCGCTCGTTCTGGATCCTGGACGATGTAGCTCCACTGCGGCAGCTGGCGGCCGACGCTGGCGAAAAGGACGCGATGCTCTTTAAACCCGCTGCAGCCTGGCGTGTACGCAGCGCGGAGTACACGGATACGCCAGTGCCTCCCGATGAACCACTGGGCGAGAATCCACCGGATGGGGCGATCATCGACTACAACCTGGCCTCGGATGCGCACGAAGTCACGCTGGACGTGTTCGATCGCGACGGGAAGGTCCTGCGCAGCTATTCAAGCAAGGATCCGGTGACGCCCACGCCGGAAGAAATGAAGAAAAATCTTATTCCGCCGTACTGGCCGCTACTGCATGGGCCGCTGCCCGTGACGGCAGGGATGCATCGTTGGGTGTGGGATCTCCGTTCGACCACGCCGACAGCCACGCATTACGACTACCCAATCTCGGCGGTGCCGTATCGCACGCCGCTCAAGCCCCAGGGGCCGCTGGTGCTGCCTGGCAGCTACACGGTGCGCCTGACGGTGGATGGTCACAGCGAGTCAGAGAGGCTGACTGTGAAGTTGGATCCGCGCATCCAGACTGCGCCGTCTGATCTGGAGGCCCTGCACACCGCGCAGATGACGATCGCTGAGACCCTGGACACGGTCGCGAAGGCCGATCTGGCGGCGCACGCGGTCGCAGAACAAATTGCCACCCCGCAGAATGCGTCGCTTTCCGCGCAGCTGGCGCCTTTCACCGATGCTCTCAAGACGGTGCTCAGCGGGAATCCCGCGAAGCATGCGCCTGGCATCGACGATGTCAACGGCGAAGCCGGACAGCTTTACGGCGAGCTGGAGCAGGCCGATGGTGTTCCGACCGAGGCGCTGCTTGCGGCTGCGGAGCATCTGCAGAGCGAGGCGAAGGAAGTAGTCCCAGCGTGGGACGATTTCCGCGAGAAGCAACTGCCCGCGCTGAACAAAGTGCTCGAGGCCGCACACCATGCGCGCATCGATTTGGCCAAGCCTCCCGGTGACATGCCGGACGAAGGGGATGAGGAGTGAATCAGTGATCTGCGGGCAGTGATCGGGACATCGGCTAAGGCAAATGGCGGCGGCGATGTGATCTACTGAATTGCCCCGAACGCCCCCACCGATGGATGCGATGAATCTCAGCGAACCCGATCTGCGGAAGCGGTGGACGCGCATCCTGCCGGCGGTATTTATCACCTACAGCCTCGCGTACCTCGACCGCGCCAACTATGGATTTGGCGCGGCGGCCGGT
>PMAM01000292.1:6596-11547 GCA_003152595.1 Acidobacterium sp. | reverse complement strand
GGGCGCACGTACGCAATGCCCTGCTCGTAGCGCATCACCACCACTTCGGTCCCGCGCGCCAGCGCTACGCCTGCTTCACTGCGCGCGGGTGCAAAGCGGCGTGCGCCGCCCTGCGAAAACTGAATCTCTCCGGTGCCACCTTCCCGGACAACGCCCGTCACCAGGCCCAGAATGCCCACGATGTCCGTGTCGGCCGCCGTCAGTTCATGCTCGTGCGGCAGCAGCACCTTCACCAGGAACCAGAACAGAATTGCCCCTCCCGCCAGCCCCGTCACCGTTGCGATGGCCAGCACCACTGCCATCCCGAAATCGCCGCTCTTCGCGAGCAGATAGCCGCACCCGCCAAACCAGCACAGAAACGCCGCCAGCGTGAACCCATTCACCGGGCTCACACTCGACTTCACTCCGCCCCGCATCTGCGGCGCGTGCACATGCGTCTGCGCGTGCCCGAAGTGAAAATGCATGTGCCCGAAATGCAGGTGCGTGAACACTCCCAGAGCCGACAACACCGTCAGCGAAAGCCCCAGCGTGAAACAAATCAGATAGAACGTGATCATTGCGCGGCCTCCTTCCTGGCTTTCCGGCTCCATCGCGTGCCAGGTGCCCCATATCTGCCGGGTGCCCCGCCCTTGTCCACAGCTTCATCGTGGACAGGGTGGGAGAAAACCGGCCCCCTCCCGCCAAGCACCTCGAACAGCCGGTCCACCAGCCCCGGCGTATCGATCACCGCGTTCAGCAGCAGCAAACATCTCCGCGAATCCTCGTGCCGCGCCAGCGCCAGCAGCGCCTGCTTCAGCTCTGGGTCACGCCGGAACCTCTCCGCACCGCTCACCAGCCACAGGTCCAGCTTGTCCTCGACCGCGCGCGCATCGCTCAGAAGCTCCGCGTGATACCCCTCCGGATCGTCCACCAGATAGCCCGGGTGCACCTTGAAGAACTTCGCCAGCACCTGCCGCGTGGTGTTGGTCAGGTGCGGCCGCGCCCCGCTCTCGATCTGCGAGAGGTAGCTCTGGCTGAGCGTCTTGCCGGTTTCGGCCTTCAGCGCCCGCATCATCTCCTGCTGCGTGATGGCGCGCCCCAGCCCGCGCAGCTCGCCCTCGGCTTCTCTGAGGTATTTCAGTTTTTCGCCAAGCTTCATAAGAAATATTGCAAATCGCAATCACTATATCGCAATCTGTGATATAGTCAAGCGAAATCGGAAACCGGCCGGTTCCGGGGTTTTCAACTCAATGCAAAACCCCTCCTCGCCAGCACCGATTTTTGCAGTACACTTCTCACGCGAAAGGGGCTCTTATGCCCGCCATCTCTGCCGCCGAAGCTATTTCCCCCGCGATCCAGCGAACCAAAACGTTCCTGTTCCGGCCCTTCCGGCTCAGCACCTACCTCAAGCTCTGCCTCGTCGCGCTGCTCACCGAAGGCTCCGCGGGCGGGAACTTCAACTCTTCGTTTCCCAGAGGCCACCATGCGTCGCACCTGTCCGCGTTCCCGCACTTCGCGTTCACGCCGGAGCGGATTGCCGCCGCGTGCGCCATCATCGCCCTGCTCCTGCTGGTGGGCCTTTTCATCGCGTACCTCATCACGCGTCTGCGCTTCGCGTGGTTCCACTGCCTCATCCACAACATCCGCGAGATTCGCCCCGGCTGGCATCTCTATCGCGAGCCGGCGACGCGCTTCTTCTGGTTCAACGTCGTCGTCGGACTGTGTTTTTTCGCGCTCATGGCCGTTCTCGTATTCCCCTTCGCCGCCGGTTTCATCGGACTCTTTCACGGCATGCGGGCGGGCGCGCATCCGAACATCGGCGCGATCTTTGCCCTTCTGCTGCCGCTCATTCCCATCATCCTGCTCATCGTGATCCTCGCGATCGCGGCCAAGATCGTGCTGCTCGACCTGATGCTGCCGCACTTCGCGCTCGACAATGCAACCGCCGGCCAGGCATGGGCCGCCGCGTGGTCCCGCATCCGCTCGGAGAAGGGCGCGTTTTTCGTTTACGCCCTGCTGCGTGTGCTGCTGCCCATCGCGGCAGCCATCGGCCTGTTCGTCGTGCTGCTCATTCCCGGCATCGTCTGCATCATCGCCGTCGCGGCGGTCGAAGCCGGTCTCCATGCCGCTCTCGGGCACGCCGCCCTCGGGCTCTTTCTCGAAGTCTCCGTCGGCTGCATCGCCGCTGCCATCGGCCTGCTGGTCTTCATCGGCGTCTATGGGCCGCTGCAAACCGCCGTCCGCGAGTACGCGCTCATCTTCTACGGCAATCGCTACCGGACTCTTGGCGACGCCCTCTACCCACTGCCGCCACCGGCCGCGATCCCGACTCCTGCGACTCCGTAGGACGGAGGCGCGGAGTCGGCCGTCTATGCTATGCTCCCCCGCATGGCGACCGCGGTTTCCGAACCCAGGGTAGCGGCTCCGCGACACACCGCGGTCGTCCGCGTCACGCACTGGCTCACCGTCGTGGCCTTCCTGGCACTCGCGATCACCGGCTACCTCCTTGTGCTGTCGCATCCGCGCTTCTACTGGGGCGAAATCGGCAACGTGAACATGAAGCCCCTGTTCTCGTTTCACGTTCCATCCTCCCGCGATACCGTGCCCACCGGCTACAACTACGTCCTGCCCGACGAGAACGGCTGGAGCCGCGCCCTCCACTTTCAGGCCGCATGGCTGCTCGTCCTCACCGGAATCGTTTACGGCATCGCCGGATTCGCGTCCGGACACTTCCGTCGCAATCTCTTCCCGCAGCGCGGCGAGCGCTGGTGGCAGGCATACTGGCGTGCGTTGCGTGGCGTGCAGACGCGCGACGACGGCGTCCAAAGCTATAACAGCGCCCGCGGCTACAATGTCGTCCAGCGGACCGTCTATCTCGGCGTCATCTTCGTGCTGTTTCCCGCGGTCATCTGGACCGGCCTCGCCCTCTCGCCAGGCTTCAACGCCGCCTTCCCGTTTTTCGTCGACGTGCTCGGCGGCCGCCAGTCCGCTCGAACGCTGCACTTCTTCGTTTCCGATCTGCTGGTCGTGTTCCTCGTCGTGCACGTCGTCATGATCGCGCTCGCCGGCTTCTGGAGCCGCACGCGCGCGATGATCACCGGCCGGGTCGAGAACGCCGGAGCGGAGGAGAACCAATGACTCCGATTTCGCGGCGGAAACTGATCGCCGGCGGAGCCATCACAGCAGCAGGCGTCGCCGGCCTCGCCGCTGCCGACCGCATCGCACGCCGCCACGGACTCATTCCTCCGGACAGCGGCGGCCTCTACGGCCCGGGCGAGACTCTAACTTATGCGGCTCAGCGAGTCATGGGCGAGCACGCCCTGGCCCGCGAATTTCCCCGCGGCATGATTTCGAAAGCTCCGTTCATGAATGAAGTGGCGCCGCCCACGGATGCCTTCAAGAAGCAGCAGGCCGCCGGCTTCCGCGACTGGCGCCTCGTCGTCGACGGCATGGTGGAACAGCCGCTGTCGCTCTCGGTCGCCGATCTTCAGGCACTCGCCAGGCGGAACCAGATCACCGAGGTCGTCTGCGAAGAAGGCTGGTCCTACGTCGCCGAATGGATCGGCACACCCCTCAGCGCCGTCCTTCAGGAAGCCGGCACGCTCCCTCAGGTGCGCTACATCGTCTACCGATCGATTCAGAGCGACTGGTGGGAGAGCATCGACATGGCGGACGCATTGCATCCGCAAACCTTCCTCACCTGGGGCATGAACGACGGCGATCTCCCGGTGGGCTTCGGCGGACCGCTGCGTATGCGTGTTCCGCGCCAGCTTGGCTACAAGAGCGTGAAGTACATCACCCACCTCACGGCCACCGACTCGATGAAGAAATTCGGCAAAGGCCTCGGCTCGGCCTCACCCGAAGGCGGCTACGCCTGGTACGCGGGGATCTGATTAGCAGGCCCCACCGCTCCGCTCCGCCTTATACTGCCCTTTGCTTTTCGAGGGAGGGCAAACGTGCGCCGAAGAGAATTCTGCAAGTTAGCCGCGGCCGCAGCCGCAGGCACAGCGATCGCCGGGACAGCAAGCGCAGAAGACCCAAAGCCATTCTCCACTCCAGATACAACCGCAACCCCGCTGTCCGCCGCCGCAGCAGCCGCGCAGGAAGGCGTCGCCGTCGGCTTCGGCCAGGTCACCCAAACCTACGCCGAGTTCTGCCAGACCCCCGCGCAGGACCGCGTCTTCTACGCGCTCGAGAGCGGCAAGATCATCACTGAAAAACTCGACGAGGCAAGCTGGAAGCCGACGGACTGGGGCCAGCCACCCGAGCTGCCCATTCCCGGCGGTTCCTGGGATGGCGTCCCCATGGTCTCGCCCATCCCGAACCTCGCCGGCAGCGGCCCCTTCCAGCCCACCTGGGAATCGCTGCTCAATTACGAGGCGCCCGAGTGGTATCGAGACGCGAAGTTCGGCATCTGGGCGCACTGGAGCCCGCAGTGTGTGCCCGAGGCCGGCGACTGGTACGCGCGACAGATGTATGTCGAGGGTCACCGGCAGTACGACTATCAGCTCGCGCATTACGGCCCGCAGTCGCGCTTCGGCTTCAAGGATCTTGCCGCGCAGTGGACGCTGCTGAACTGGGAGCCCGAGGAGCTCATCGCGCGCTACAAAAAAGCCGGCGCGCGCATCTTCGTCACGCTCGCGAATCATCACGATGGCCTCGACACCTGGAACTCGCGCCATCATCCCTGGAACGCGGTGAACGTTGGCCCCCATCGCGACGTGGTCGGAACCTGGGCCAAAGCCGCGCGCGATGCCGGCCTGCGCCTGGGAGTCACGGTCCATCAGGCGCGCAACTGGTGGTGGTTCCAGACCGCGCATGGCGCCGACAGCAAAGGCCCCTTCGCCAATATCCCCTACGATGGCATCCGGACCCTCGCCGATGGCAAAGGACAGTGGTGGGAGGGCTTCGACCCGCAGCGCGTCTATGCGCCAAAGCACCCGTTTAACGCGCTGCCCGATGCGTCTTTCGT
>PMAM01000292.1:0-6590 GCA_003152595.1 Acidobacterium sp. | reverse complement strand
GTGGGTGAAGGCCGCTGTCGTGGACTGGGAGCGCGGCCTCACCAACAAAATCATGGAGTACGCCTGGCAGTCGGAAACCTGCATCGGCGACTGGCACTACGATCGCCGCCTCTACGACAAGCCCGGCGAATACGGCGGCTATCTCCCCCCGCGCGACGTCATCCACTGGCTCATCGACACGGTCAGCAAGAACGGCACCTTCATCCTGAACATACCCGGCAAGCCGGACGGCACCATCGACAGCAAGGAGATTGCGATCGTCGACCGCATCACCGACTGGATGAGCGTCAACGGCGAAGCCATCTACGAAACCCGCCCCTGGAAGGTCTTCGGCGAAGGCCCCGACACCATCAAGAGCGGCTCGTTCCAGGGCAACAGCATCGCTCAGCTCGGCGAGAAGGACGTCCGCTTCACCCGCAGCAAGGATGGCAAGACCCTCTACGCGATCGTTCTCGGATGGCCAGCGGCCGAGTTCGTCGTGCAATCGCTCGGGACCGCCAGCGCGACGCAGCCCGGGAAGATCCTGCGCGTCGAATTGCTCGGAACCGGCGAGAAGCCGCGCTGGAAGCAAGCCCCGGAGGGGCTGCGCGTGACGCTGCCCGCGAGCTACAAGCCGGCCGTGGATTTCGCTGCGTCCCTCAAGGTGACGGTGGGATGAAGAGCAAAGAGGATCCGCGGCTGACCCGCATCGCTGCGATCTGCTCAGCCCTGCCGGAAGCGGTCCGCGCAAACATGGGCGATCACGCCGGCTTCACCGTGCGCAAGAAGACCTTCGCGTATTTCCTCAACAACCATCACGGCGACGGCATCGTCTCCATCTGCACGCGAGCCTTCCCAGGCGAGAACAAAAAGCTCATCGAAGCGCACCCGAAGAAGTTTTATCTGCCCGCTTACATCGGCCCGCGCGGATGGGTCGGCCTCCGCCTCGACAGCGGCAAGGTGGACTGGAATGAGGTGCGCGATCTGGTGACCGCAAGCTACCTGCAAGCCGCCCCAAAGAAACTCGCAGCACTCGTCGAGGACAAGCTCGGCTAAAGCCACCGGCTACAGGCTACTGGCTATTAGCTATTGGCTGTCTCATTCGCTGTAGTGCAACAGACTAAACACGTCGAAGTCACTCAACTTGTCCCGCCCCTTCANNGTCGCCTGCATCGTGCCGCCGGTCGCCAGCAGATCGTCCACCAGCACCACGCGCTGCCCCGGCTCGATCGCGTCTACGTGGATCTCCAGCATGTCCGACCCATATTCCAGGTCGTAGGTCACGCGCGCCGTCGGCCCNNAGCTTCTTCGGCTTGCGCACCGGCACAAATCCCGCATTCAGCCGATACGCCAGCGCTGGCCCGAAAATAAATCCGCGCGCCTCGATGCCCAGCACCAGATCGATCTCCTTATCGATGTAGTACTGCGCCAGCGCGTCGATCAGCGTTGCGAACCCCTTGGGGTCCTTCAGCAGGGTTGTGATGTCGTAGAACAAAATCCCAGGCTTGGGAAAATCCGGGACCGTCCGGATCAGTGCCTTCAATGGCTCGCAGTTCGTCGCACATAGGGTCATCTTTCTTACCAGGCTCCTTCAATCTGAAACGGGCCGAGGCCCTCGCCTTCTTTTTCGTCCAATTCGTGGAAGAGTACCGCATCCACCCGGCTCCCGCGCGATCCCCTGCGCAGCGCCTGCTTCAGCTCCTCCAGCGACTCTGCGTCGCCCGTCGCCAGCACCTCTACGTGACCGTCTTCGGTGTTACGCACCCACCCGTTCAGCTCCAGTGCGGCCGCCTCGCGGTGCACGAACCACCGGAACCCAACACCCTGCACACGCCCTTTGACCAGGTAGTGACACACCATAAGGAAGGCAGGGCCAGTGTTGCAGAAGTGGCGCGGAGGCGCAAGATAATGAACCGCACCGCGGTGTCGACTTCTAAGCAGGAGGTCGACTCAGGTCGCGGTATCCGATATCGTTGCCCGCAAGAGGCGCTTATGAACCAGAACCGGCCACGAGGTGTCGTCGTCGTTGCGCTGTTGATGATCCTCTTTGGCCTGGCCGAGGTTACGACGGGCATTACGCACAACTTCTTCGGCATCTCAACTGCCAGGGTCACAACCTCCGCCTATGCCGGTGTTGCTATCGGTGCTCTCTACGCTGTGGCCGGGTTGCTCATTCTGTCTATGAAGAAACGAGCAGCCGCGATCGCCATTGTGTGTCTCATCCTTGACATCATTGGGCGCATCGCTATGGTCGTGACCGGCCTCTATCCCGTCCATCCCTTCGGACAGGCCATAGCCATCATCCTGGGAACCTCTATCGTGGCCATTTTCGCCGTTTACATCGGATCGAAATGGTCGTCCTTCAGCTGAGGAGTTGGCGCGCGTTATTTCCTGGTTCAAGGTGTTTCAGCGCTGCGCAGAATCGATGGATTCTGACGGGCTGAACCGCAAGATAACGATCTCAACGCATCGCGCGCCGGTCAACCTGCAGCGCGAAGCGCGTGAGCCCGCAGTGGGCAATCCGGGCGCGAAGTGCGTCCGCCTCCACGGCCACTCGCGCAACACGCAGTGACAATCCGGGTTTCGATGGAGCGTATAGGCGCGAAGCGCGGACCGCTGGACGCGAAGTCCCTATAATCGAGAGTGTCTTCGGCAGAGTCGCTCTCTCCCCCGCGTGGAAAGGTGGCCGGTGGAACTCGGCCGACCCCGCCGTCTATGCAGCGCGCTGTCCGATCCTCGATCCTGTCAACCCGGTCGAACGCGGCCCGCATCTGCGTCGTCACTCTCGCGCTTGTCTCCGCAGTCGCCGCCCCGCGCTCGTCGTTCCCGGAGCCCGGCGCCCGGAGCCCGGTGCCCGCTAATTCCGCCGCCCAGTCTTCCCCTTCCGCTTTCGCCCACGCCGAGCGCCTCCAGGAAGCTCTGGAAGGCCGCCCTGAGCAGCAGCGCACCCGGCTCCAGTACGAGCGCGTTCTTGACGCCTACCGCGCCATCTACCACGCCGATCCCGCCTCGCCCAAAGCCGACGCTTCCGTCGCCGCCGTCGCCGACCTCCTTGCCGAAGAAGGCCGCGTCTTCGAAGATCAAAAAGCTCTCCGCGACGCCGTCGGCCAGTACGAATTCCTCCGCCATCAGTATCCCGGCACCCGCTTCCGCTACACTGCGCTCCTCACCGAAGCCGAAATCTACCAGCGCGATCTCGGCGACCTGCCCCGCGCAAAAGCCGCCTATCAGGACTTCCTCCGCCTCTATCCGCAGAACGCACTCGCCGTCGAAGCCCGCGCCGAACTGAAGAACATCCATCGCGACGAAATCGCATCCGCCCGCCATCGCAGCCCTTCCTCTCCTCACCGCACGACCGCCGAATCCCCAGAGCCGGCGCAGCCGTCCTCGCGATCCGCTTCCCGCAACAACGAACCGCAACGCCCTGCAATCGCCGAACGCGACCTCGACGATCGCGACGAATCCCCCGTCCCGCCCACCGACTCCCAGCCCGTGAGCGCCAGCGACACGCACCTCCTGAATGCCCCGCCACCCCCGCGCCGCGGTGGCCTCCCCTACATCACCGGCATCCGCCACTGGTCGACGCCCAGCTATACCCGCGTCGCGATCGATCTGCAGCAACAGGTCCGCTACCAGGCCGCCCGCGTCACCAACCCCGATCGCATCTTCTTCGACCTCTACGGCGCGCGCCTCTCGCCCGAGCTCTCCGGCCGCCCCGTCGAAATCACCGGCGACCCCTTCCTCACCCGCGTCCGCGCTGCGCAAACCTCGCCCAGCACCACCCGCGTCGTCCTCGACGTCAGCAGCCTCTCCGACTACTCCGCCTTCTTCCTCCAGAGCCCGTCGCGCCTCATCATCGACGTGCACGGCAACCCCAATCCGCCGCGCCCAATCGCCGCCGCCCTGCCACCAAACAAGAATCCGGCCTCTGCGCCGTCAGTCTCTGCGCGGACTCCGTCCATCTCCGAGCGAACGCTCCCCGCTCCTCGCCCGAACATCGCCGCCGCGAATGAATCCGCGTCACCATCGGATCCCGACAGCGGCACCGCTCTCAGCGACGTGCCGAATCTCAGCAGCCAGCCCGGTGAGGTCCGCGCCACCCGCCGCCCAACCACGGCCCCCGTCGTCGCTTCGATTCCAAGAGCAGCACCCGCGTCGCGTTCCACATCGCGATCCACCCGCCCCGCGCCTTCGTCTCACGCGGACGACGACGTTCCCCCCGACGAAGCCGGAGCCAGCGGCACTCCCGCGCCCGAACCCGCGCCCCGGCCCGCACCCAACTCCATGGTTCGCGCCCTCGGCCTCAAGATCAACCGCATCGTCATCGACGCNNCTTCGCCTCGGCCGTCTGCTCAAACAGCGTCTCGGCGCCGACGTCATCTACACCCGCAGCGACGACACCTTCATCCCGCTCGAAACCCGCACCGCCATCGCCAACCAGGCTCAGGCCGACCTCTTCATCTCCATCCACGCCAACTCCAGCCCCGACACCGACGCACGCGGTGTTGAGGTCTACTACCTCAGCTTCACATCTTCTGCAGACGCGCTTGAGGTCGCCGCGCGCGAGAACGCCACCTCCGACGAGTCCATCCACCAGCTTTCCGATCTGGTGAAGAAGATCGCACTCCAGGACAAGATCAACGAGTCGCACGCCTTTGCCGACGACGTCGACCAGAACCTCTACGCCGGGCTCGATCAGGGCAACCCCGGCCTCAAAGATCGCGGCGTCAAAAAGGCTCCCTTCGTCGTCCTCATCGGCGCCAACATGCCGTCCATCCTCGCCGAGATCTCCTTCCTCACCAATCCCGACGATGCCGCCGAGCTTCGCCAGCCCAAATACCGCGAGCGCATCGCCGAAGCTCTCTTCCGCGGAGTCTCCCGCTACGTCTCCAGCCTCAACGGCGTGCGCGTCGCCCAGGCCGGAGCCCACCCCGCCGGCTCCGAATAGAAACCTTCCTGGGCTGAAACCTTTCTTCCAGCGCCGGTGTCAGTCCAACTATCATCGAAACAGGAGCGATGCCCCGAATCCTCGCACTCTTCGCACTGTCTCTCTCGACGCTGGCCTTCGCCGCGCCTGCCCCGCCGTCCGCTCCGCTGCTACCGCAAGCCTTCGCCGGCTTCTCTCAGACCGCCACATCGCCCGCGACCATCAACCCCGCCGATGCCGCCGTCCTCCACGAAGACGGCCTCACGCAATCGGCATCGGCGACTTACACCTCCGGCTCCCGCCAACTCACCCTCCGCGCCTTCCGCTTCGGCGACGCCACCGGCGCCTACGGAGCCTTCACGTATCTTCGCCAACCAGGCATGCACGCGGAAGCCATCGGCCACGAAGGCGCTTCGTCCAGCGATCACTACCTCTTCTGGAACGGAACCACCGTCATCGACGCCACCTTCGCGCAACCCACCGCCGACGACAAATCCGCGCTGACCGCTCTCGCTGCGCAGATCCCGCAGATCGGCGGCGCGGCAGGCATTCCGCCCAGCCTGCCGCATTATCTGCCCCGGACTCAGCTCGACACCCAAAGCGTGAAGTACGCCATCGGCCCCGCAGCGTATGCCGCTATGGGTGCGCCCCTCGCCGCGTCTGCCATCGACTTCGGCCTCGACACCGAAGTTGTCACCGCGCAATACGGCGCAGAAGGCCGTCTCACGCTGCTCCTCTATCCGACGCCGCAGATCGCCGGAGCTCATCTCAAAGCCATCGACGCGCTCGCAAAATCCTCGGGCTTCTCCACCAAGCGTGCCGGACCTCTCCTCGCCATCGTCAGCGGCAGCGCCTCTCCGCAAAAAGCGCAGCTGCTGCTCGCCGCCGTTCGCTTCAACGACTACGTCACCATCAATCATCCCGAAGGCTACGTTCCGGAAACGACGAAGCTCTACCGCTTGCTGATGGGCATCACCATGCTCGTCGTCATTCTCTGTGGCGCCGCTTTCATTCTCGGCCTCTTCTTCGGCGGTGGCCGCGCGCTGTTTCGTTTCATCCGCGGCAAGCCCGTCTCCACGGTCTCCGAAGAGGAGTTCATCTCCCTGCACCTCGGCAGCTGAACCCGGCAGACCCCTGCGAAGCCGCTGAGTACCTCAGTTTTCCACAGCGGCGGGACTTATTTATCAGAAATGAAAGGGATTATCCTGCAACCGGGCGCCCCTGCGGTGAATAAAAGGCGAATCCAACGCTTCGACTCCGAAATTCCAAATGGCTTATTATCAAATACTTGCTGGCATCCTGGATTAAGCCTTGACACCCCTTCCAGCCGCCCATACTATTCCCCCAGAAAGTTCTGATGGCTTGCCTCCGTTGGAACTATTCTCCCTGAAGAGAAGGCTGCCCAGTTGCCGGGCGGCCTTTTCTCGTTCTGGACGCCATTGCTACGCAGAATTGCGGCCCTCGTTTTCCACGGCCCATCGCATCTCTCCATCGCCCTCCACAAGTTAGCGCCTCGTGCTCGCTTCTGCGCTGGCTGTACCGCTCGATCGCTCGCTCGCTTTTGCGCTCGTGTCCTCTGCGCCGCGCTTTACGCTGCCTCCCTCGAACGATAGAATCAACTGGAGTCTGCGCCCTGCGTGCCGATCTATACCGCAGGGTCCTTCCCGTCAAGCCGACGTAGCTC
>PMAM01000281.1:29242-32740 GCA_003152595.1 Acidobacterium sp. | reverse complement strand
CTGCCCTCGAAATGCAGATGGCGATCGAAGGCCTTCGGGATATCGCAGGCCTGCAACGCTCGATCGAAGATGTCTCTGGAACTTGCGTGGATTTCTTCGAGGGGGGTCATGATTCAACGAGAGCCGGAAAGTGACGCAGCGCCCACAAGCGGATGGCTTGCCTCACATCCTCCAGCTTACCCGCAAAAAAGTGATCCGCTTCGGAAATCCACACCAGCTCCTTCGGCTCTCGCGCCGCCGCCACTGCGGCTTCCACCTCGGCGACCGGTCCGTACGGGTCGCGCGTGCCGCTCACGAACAGCTTGGGCTGCGGGCAATCGTGCAGAAAGTCGTAGCTGTAGTCGCGGCCTTCCGCCTGTCTCGGAATTCCCAGCGCGACCAACCCAACCACTCGGGGATCGCCACAGCATACGCGCAGCCCGACGTATGAACCAAACGAAAACCCGGCAAACAGCACCGGCCGATGAAACTCCCGCTCCAGCCAGTCCAGCGCGGCGCGCACATCGTCCTGTTCCCCACGGCCGTAGTCGTGCTCTCCCTCGCTTAGTTCCGTTCCGCGAAAATTGAATCGCAGCACCGGCAGCCCGAAGCTCTGAAACGCCTTCATCGCGTGATAAACGACCTTGTTGTGCATCGTCCCGCCGCCCAGCGGATGCGGATGGCAGACCAGCGCCGCATACGGNNGTGTGACTGCGTCATCTCCATCATTGTACGAAGCATCGCTCGCGTATTCTGATCCTTCATGAGCCTCGACCCGATTCAGCTCACGCGCCGCCTCGTCGACATCGAGTCCATCACCTACAACGAGGGCGCTGTGGGGACGTTTCTGGCTGAGTTCCTCGCGGGCCGCGGCTTCGCCGCAGAGAAGATGCCCGTCGAGCAGCACCGCGAGAGCCGGTCCACCAGTGAGCGTTTCAATGTCTACGCTGGTACGGCCGGTCAAACTCCCGACGTGGTCTTCTCCACCCACATGGATACGGTGCCCCCCTTCATCCCCTCGAGCGAAGACGAGAGCTTCATCTACGGTCGCGGCTCCTGCGACGCCAAAGGCATCATCGCCGCACAGATCGCCGCCACGGAGAAGCTCCGCGAGCAGGGAATCCGCGTCGGGCTCCTCTTCGTCGCCGGTGAAGAGCGCGATTCGGCCGGCGCGAAGGCCGCCAATCTGCAGCCTCGCGGCAGTCGTTTCCTTATTAACGGCGAGCCCACCGACAACCGCATCGCCATCGCCTCCAAAGGTTCTCTGCGCGCCGTCGTTCGCGCCACCGGCAAGATGGCGCACTCCGCCTATCCCGAGCTCGGCGACAGCGCCACCCACAAACTCATCGAGGCGCTGCACCCCATCCTTGCGATTCCGCTGCCTGTGCTCGACGATGTCGGACCCAGCACCCTGAACATCGGCATGATCGCCGGCGGCTACGCACCCAACGTCATCGCCGATCACGCCGAGGCTCAGGTGATGGTGCGCCTCGTTGGACCCTCCGACGAAACCCGCCGCGCTATCGAACTAGCCGCCGCCGGCCTGGCCACCGTCGACTTCACACTGGAGATCCCTTTCAAACGCCTCCGCGCCATCGAAGGACTGCCGACGATGGTCGCCGCCTTCACCACCGATGTTCCCTGGCTCGACAACTGGGGCGAGCCGCTGCTGCTCGGCCCTGGCTCCATTCACGTCGCCCACACGCCGCATGAAAAGCTCGCCAAAAAGGAGCTCTTCGACGCCATCGACCTCTACGTCCAGGTCGCTCGCCGCCTCCTGAACGGCCCCGCGGCTCCGAGTTAGTCTGGAAGTATGGCTGAGCCTCGAACCGCCCCAAGCCTCGAACCCCGCAACACCCTCGACAAAGCCGCCTCCTCCTATCTGCGTTCTGCCATGCACCAGCCGGTGTACTGGCAGGAGTGGGGCGCAGCCGCGTTCGCACTCGCCGAGGAAACCGGCAAGCCCGTCCTCCTCGACGTGGGCGCGGTGTGGTGCCACTGGTGCCACGTCATGGACCGCGAATCCTACGAGGACCCCACGCTCGCCGCAACCATCAATGAGCATTTCGTCGCCATCAAAGTCGACCGCGACGAGCGTCCCGATGTCGATGCTCGCTACCAGGCCGCCGTCCAGGCCATTGCAGGTCAGGGCGGCTGGCCGCTCACTGCGATCCTCACTCCCGACGGCCAGCCGTTCTTCGCCGGAACCTATTTTCCCCGCGAGGATCGCTACGGCCGGCCCGGTTTTGAGCGCGTTTTGCTGACCCTGGCGCAGGCATGGCAAACGCGCCGCAACGAGGTCCTCGAATCCGCCGCCAGCGTCATCGCCGCCATCGAACACGGCGAAACTTTCTCCGCCCGTGGCGAAGGCCTCTCGTTGGCCATCATCGACAAGCTCGTCCAGAGCGCTGTCACCCAGTTCGATCCGCACAACGGCGGCTTCGGCTCGCAACCCAAATTCCCGCATCCCTCCACGCTCGACTTGCTCATTGACGTGGCCGCGCGCACCGGCAACGAAGCCGCAAAGGAAGCCGCCACCGTCACTCTGCGCAAAATGGCCCGCGGCGGCGTCTACGATCAGCTCGCCGGTGGCTTCCATCGCTACTCCGTCGACGAGCGCTGGATCGTCCCGCATTTCGAGAAGATGCTCTACGACAACGCCGGCCTGCTGGCGAACTACGTCCACGCCTTCCAGACCTTCGTTGAGCCGGAATTCGCCGCTGTCGCCCAGGACATCATCCGCTGGATGAAGGAGTGGCTCAGCGATCAGGAACGCGGCGGCTTCTACGCCTCGCAGGATGCCGACATCTCCCTCGACGACGACGGCGACTACTTTACCTGGACGCGCGACGAAGCTGCTGCTGTCCTCACGCCCGAAGAGCTGGCGATCGCCGAGTTGTATTACGACATTGGCGAACTCGGGGACATGCACCACAACCCGAAGAAGAATGTCCTCCACCGGAATTTCACCATCGAGGAAGTCACCAGGCGCGTAGAGCGCCCGCAGCCCGACGTCGAACGCGACCTCGCCTCAGCAAAAAGCAAGCTGTATACAGCGCGCCTCCAGCGCCCCACGCCCTTCATCGATAAGACCCTCTACACGGGCTGGAACGCGATGGCCGTCTCGGCGTACCTCGACGCGGCGCGCGTTCTCGACGCCGATCCCACTCGCGCCTTTGCCCTGCGGACGCTCGACCGCATCCTCCACGAGGGCTGGGATCCCGCCACAGGCCTCGCGCACGTCATCGCCTACCCCGACTCCGCGACTCCTACGCGCCGCATCCCCGCCGTTCTCGACGACTACGCTTTTCTCATCCACGCGTGTGTCGACGCCTGGGAAGCTACCGGCGAGATGCGCTATTACGAGTCCGCGATGCAAGTGGCCGAAACGATGATCGACCGCTTCCACGATTCGGAAAACGGCGGATTTTTCGACACCGAGAAAAACGGCGCCGACAAGCTCGGCGCTCTCACTGCCCGCCGCAAGCCGATGCAGGACTCACCCACGCCCGCCGGCAA
>PMAM01000281.1:0-29192 GCA_003152595.1 Acidobacterium sp. | reverse complement strand
GCCTGCTCCTGCCGGCGACCCAAGTGGCCATCGTCGGCTCCGGCCCCGCCGCGCGTCAGCTCGCCGCCATCGCCAACGCGCGCTACGCCGTGAACAAGGCCGTCCTCACGCTCAGCGCGGACCCGATCCGTGCCGCCCAGCTTCCCCCAGTGCTCAGAGAAACGCTGCCGCACCTCCCGCAGCTGGCTAATCTGGGTTCGGGCGCCATCGCCCTGGTATGCCGCGGCACCTCCTGTCTCCCGCCCGCCGCTACCCCGGAGGAGCTGATCGCGCAGATCAACGAAGCCCTCTGACCGTCGAGCACCCGCACGAAGGTCCTGTGTCCTGCGTAACGTCAACACGCCGTCCCGGACCTGCCGTGCGCCCGGCCTTCCTGCTATCCTTCATCAGACAAAACGATCCGGGGAGAACCTGTTATGGCGAGAAGCGTCAACAAAGTCATCCTTGTAGGCAACGTCGGCAAAGACCCGGAAGTGAAGCTGCTGGCCAGCGGCATGTCCGTGGCCAACTTCACCCTGGCGACCAATGAGCGTTTCAAGGACAAGAGCGGCGAGTTTCAGGAGCGCACCGAGTGGCACAGCCTCGTCGCTTACCAGCGTCTGGCCGAAATCGTGCGCGACTACACAAAGAAGGGCTCGAAGCTCTACATTGAGGGCCGCATTCAGACCCGCTCCTGGGACGACAAGGAAAACCAGAAGCATTACAAGACGGAAATCATCGTCAACGACCTCGTCCTGCTCTCCGGCCGCGGCGAAGGCGAATCGGGCAGTTCCACGCGCTCCGCCTCCTCTTACGATCAGCGGCAGCCCGCGGCGGCTGACGACATCGTTCAGGGCACCGAGATTACCGACGACGACATTCCCTTCTAGAGAACGTTTTCCGGGATAACCCGTTCGAGCCCGCCTGCCTCCTATTGAACAGGAGAGTTCGTTATGGTTGCGATTGCCGGCGTTATTCTCGTCGTCCTCCTGGCCGGCATCCTTTTCCTCTTCCGAGCCATGGGAAGTATGGGTCAACGGCCATCGGCGCGTGAGCGGATGCGTCACAACGCAGACGATAAGCACACCCCCGGTCCCCGTGCCAGCGGTTTGAACTAACCCGCCTCGATGGGGCCGGTCCTGGCCCCAACCGTGCCTGTGTTTGTCCATCCACGGCGTCACTCATCATTTCCCTGGCTTCCNNCTGACTTGTTACACTTCCGCCAGAGTCCAGCCGGCCTCGCGCTCGCTCGCCACTACACGATCCATGCCACTTACCCTCTCCGTCGCCATCATCACGAAGAATGAGGAAGCGAACCTTCCCGGCACCCTTGCGAGCGTCCGCTGGGCCGACGAAATCGTCATCGTAGACGCCGGCTCTACCGACCGCACTCCTGAGATCGCTCGTGATTTCGGCGCAAAGTTCTTCACCGAAGACTGGAAGGGCTTCGGCGCACAGAAGAACTCCGCCATCGCGAAGTGTGCCTCCGACTGGGTGCTCTCCCTCGACGCCGACGAAGAAGTCAGCCCTGAACTGGCCGGTGAAATTCGCACGCTGCTCGAGGGTCGGCCCGAGCATGAAGCGTACTTCCTTCCCCGCCGCAATTTCTTCCTCGGCCGCTGGATCCGGCATGGCGGCTACTATCCTGACCCGAAACTGCGCCTCTTCCGCCGCGGCATCGCACAATTCGAAGAGCGCACCGTCCACGAAACGATCCGCGCCACTGGCCCCACCGGACGCCTGCGCGGCGACCTCTTCCACCGCGCCTACCCCACCCTCGACGGCTACATCGAGCACATGAACCGCTACAGCACGCTCGGCGCCACCAAGGCCATCGCTCGCGGCAAGACCGGTCGGTCGATCTTTGCCTTTCTCTGGAACGTCTGGGTCATCCCCATCGCCACCTTCAAATACAACTACTTCTTCCGCCTCGGATTCCTCGACGGGCGCGAAGGCTTCCTCCAGCACCTCTACCACTCCGCTTACGTGAGCTGGAAGTACGCGAAGGCCTGGGAGCAGTCGCAGCGGATGGAGGGATAAACTTCTTCTTAACGCAGACCCGAGTGCCTCGAAAACCTGTATGCCCGACAAGGCGAAAGCATCTCGAACGAAAACCATGCGGTCTCGCACCGCAGCGAGAGCCTCATCACGCAAATCGTCCAGCTTGCCTCGCAACGAAGCAGAAGCTCTGGAGCGCTTCAAACGCCTTATGACAAGGTACCGCGGTAAATTGAGTTTTGCGGGACTCGACGAATAGCGGTTGCTCCCCCCGCCCCCGCTCTCCTATCCTGAATCGTTCCCCCCTCGGCCATGCCCGACAAGGCAAACCACCTCCGCGAATCGCTCCTCGCCGACCTCACCTCGGATCGCCATCCCTCGCCCGAGGAAATTCGCTGGGCCGAGCAGGCCCTCGATTCCGCGCTCGCGAAATTCCCTGAGCACGCCATCGGCAAGCCAACCGGCATCAACCGCGACGAAACCGGCGCCGCTCGCTTCACCACGATCTCCGGCGCTCCCATTCGCCGCCTTTACACCGAGGCCGATCTGCCTGAGGACTGGCGCCAAAATCAGGGCGCTTATCTCGGNNCGGCTCTGGACCATGCGCCAGTTCTCCGGCTTCGCCTCGCCGGAAGAAACCAATCTCCGTTACAAATACCTCCTCGAAGGCGGAGCCGGCGGACTGTCCGTCGCCTTCGATCTGCCTACCCTCATGGGCTGCGACTCCGATGACCCGAAGAGCGAGGGCGAAGTCGGGAAGTGCGGCGTCGCCATCGACTCGCTCGAAGATATGGAGACGCTCTTCGCCGGGATCCCACTCGCCTCGACGACCGTCTCGATGACGATCAATTCGCCGGCCGCGGTTCTCTGGGCCATGTATCTGGTCGTCGCCGAGCGTCAGGGCGCCGACTGGCAGCAGGTTTCCGGCACCCTGCAGAACGACATCCTCAAGGAGTACATCGCGCAGAAGGANNTCCATCTCCGGCTACCACATTCGCGAAGCCGGATCGACCGCGCTCCAGGAACTGGCCTTCACGCTTTACGACGGCATCGAGTACGTCGAGTGGGCGCTGCGCCGCGGTCTCGCCATCGACGACTTCGCACCGCGCCTCAGTTTCTTCTTCAACGCCCACAACGATTTCTTCGAGGAGATCGCCAAATACCGCGCCGCCCGCAAAATCTGGTATCGCGTCATGACCGAGCGCTTCGGCGCCACGAACCCTCGCTCCACCTGGATGCGCTTCCATACCCAGACGGCCGGCGTCTCCCTCACCGCGCAGCAGCCAAAGAACAATATCGCCCGTGTCGCGCTCCAGGCCATGGCCGCGGTGCTGGGTGGCACGCAGTCGCTGCACACCGACGGCTTCGACGAGGCTCTGGCTCTGCCCACTGAAGAGGCCGCTCGCATCGCACTCCGCACCCAGCAAATCATCGCCCATGAGTCCGGTGTCGCCGAAATCATCGATCCCCTAGGAGGCTCGTACTTCCTCGAGAAGCTCACCCTCGACATGGAGCGCGACGCCTTCCGCGCCTTCGAAAAACTCGACGCCATGGGTGGCATGGTCAAAGCCATTGAGGCCGGCTATCCCCAAAAAGAAATCGCCGAAGCCAGCTATGCGTACCAGCGCGCCGTCGAAGCCGGCGAGAAGATCATCGTCGGCGTCAATCGGTACGCCACGGAACACGACCCGACCCGCACCCTCTACATCGATGAGAGTGTCCGCGATGCGCAGGCCGCAAAGCTGAAGGCCCTGCGCGCACAGCGCTCCGGTGAAACTGTCCAGCGTTCCCTTGATGCTCTGCGCCGCGCCGCGAAGCAGGAACCACAACCCACACCTGGCTCCGTTTCGTCCGCCAACACCATGCCCTTCATCCTCGACTGCGTGCGTAACTACGCCACCCTGGGCGAGATCTGCAACGCGCTTCTCGAGGTATATGGCGGCTGGGAGGAGTCCTGACTGCACCCTCTGCGCGGCCGCTCCTGCCGCAAAACGACACGCGCCGGCCATGCATCCCGCCCAAACCAGATAAAATGCATCTGGCGTGAACACCGTCAAAGCGATCTACCCCGGCAGCTTCGATCCGGTGACCAACGGCCACCTCGACCTCATTGCGCGCGCCGCCAAAATCTTCGACCATCTGGTCGTCGCCATCCTGCGCAATTCGCAGAAAAATCCGCTCTTCACGGTCGAAGAGCGCGTTGCTATGCTCTCTGAAGGCATCGCCGAATTCGGCAACGTGTCTGTCTCGACCTTCGACGGCCTCCTCGTCGACTACGCCCGTGAGCAGCGCGCCCACGCCGTGGTCCGCGGCATCCGCGCCATCAGCGACTATGAGTACGAATTCCAGATGGCCCTCATGAATCGCCGCCTCTCGCCCGACGTCGAGACCATCTTCCTCATGCCCGACGCCAAGTATTCCTTCGTCAGCTCCCGCCTCGTCAAGGAGGTCTTCCGCCTCGGTGGCTCCGTCGACGGTCTCGTCCCAAAATTCGTCATCGAGCGCATGAAAGACAAAAGCCGCAGCATGATCGCCGAGTCTCTTCGATAGTCTCTTCGCTCGGCGTTTTCGCCCCGGTGCGCCTGCGAACCCTGCAATTTACGCCGATTTGCGCGGCGGTGCCTGCCGCGGCTCGGCACTTGCTGTACGTTCCCCAGGGACGCCCAGCGGTCCGGCCCCCGTCTCTGCCGGAAACTCCGCCACAGCGCTGAACCGGGTCCGCGGAAACGCATCCGGATAATTCGCGCGGATGAACTCCACCATTTTCTCCCGCACCACACAGCTCAGATTCCACTGATCGCTCGAATTCCTTACGCTGAACAAACACCGGATCTGCATCATGCTCGACGAAAGGTCCGTCACCTGCAGCACGCAGACGCGCTTGTCCCACAGCGACGTTGACTCGCAGATGCGTTTGAACTCCTCCCGCAATGGCTCCACGGGCACGCTGTAATCGACGTACAGATACGGATACCCCAGCAGCTCCGCGCTCTGGCGCGTCCAGTTCTGGAACGAGTTCTCGATGAAATAACTCAGCGGAACGCGATCAGCCGCCGCTGATCCCAGATCGCCACCACCACATACGTTGTTGTAATTTCCTCGATGCGCCCCCACTGTCCCTCGACGATCACCACATCGTCCAGCCGGATCGGCTCCGTCAGCGCAATCTGCATTCCCGCCAGCAGATTCGACGCCGACGACTTGGCCGCCGTCGCCAGCAACAGGCTGGCCAACCCCGCCGATGCCAGCAGTCCCGCGCCGTAATGCCAGATCTGCGAATCGCGAAAGACCGACAACACCAGCCCGGCATCGACGATCACCAGCAGGGCGATCACCATGCGCCGCATCAGCAGCACCTGGGTCCTCGCGCGGCGCGCGCGCAGATTGTCCGCCATGCTCACGTCGAAACGCAGCAGCAGAAAATCCTCAAAGCAGTAAACCAGCGCAATCAGCAGCCAGCCCAGCGCCACGAACCACGCTACGCCCACCGTCTTCTGCGCGATGTTCAGCCAGTACGGCGCCAGGTCCGCCAGTGGCAGCACGAAGCCGGCTCCGGCCAGCAGAACCAAGAACTGCGCCGGCCGCCGGATGCGCGACACAATTCGCAGGATCGGAGGAGTTCCCGCATTCTGGCTGCGATGAAAGTGGCCCACCACCTTCATCAGAATCTTCTTCGCGAACGAGCTCAGCAGCACTGCCAGCAGCAGAATGCCCAGGCCGACGGCCCAGTGCCGCCCGTGCATTTGCAACAAATGATGGGTCCAGGTCGACATCGTCTCAGTCCAGTTTTACCTGGCCGTATTCGAGCAATGTGACCAGAACCACGCCGCCCAAAATATTTCCGCTCGTCGCCGCCAGCAGCCATCGCCCATAGCCGGCGACTGACACTCCATGGCTCAGCACGGCGGCGAGAATCTCGCCGCTCGTGGCGATGCAGTGCGCGAAGTGTCCGGCACCGACGATGAACGTCAGCGCCCAGATCACCGCCACCGACCCTGTGATGGAATGGCTGCCGCTCACCAGCCACGCCACCATGGCGATCATCCATCCACCTACCACGCCGCTCCAGAAAATGTGCCGCATCGAAGGGCTGGCCGCCTGCGTGCCCAGCTGTACCAGCGCGTGCAGCGTGTCCGGTTGCAGAGCCCTGGTGCGTGCCGCCAACAACGCAAACAGAAAAGCCCCGGCAGCATTCGACGGCAGGACAATCGCCCACAACCGCGCCGTCGTCAGAAAATGCCGGCGCTCCGCCATAATCAGCGCCACCGGATAGAGCGTGTTCTCCGTGAACAGCTGCCCGCGTCCCAGAATCACCGCCATGAACCCCATCGGATAGAAAAGCAGCGACACAAACTGCGCCAGCGACGAATTCCCCAGCATCGCGCCGACCACCGACACGCTCAGCCCCGTCAGCCCCATCGTCAGCCCGCCAACAATGCCGGAAACCGCAAGCGCCTTTGCCGGCCGCTGCAGCTCCCGGCGCGCATTGCGTGAAACCTGCTCGTAGATATCGATGGCCGTGGGCCGGTCGAGATCGCGCTGCTGCGACTGTGACGAATCCTTCGCCGGATCCGCATCGACTTTGATGTTGCGCAAGGGCATTCGTGCGTTGGAAGGCGAGATTGGTCCACCGGTTGGATGGCAACGGCCGAATATTTGGCCGTTTTGCGCTCTCGCCGGGCCACATCGCCGCTCGTGATAGCCTTGCCCTTCGCCCAGCCGAGGAGACCGATGAACCACCAGCTTCGTTTCGATCTGAGCGCCGCGGCGCGCCGCTCCATGCTCGCCCACGGCTTCGAGCCGGACTATCCCCCGGCCATCGCCGCGCAGCTCGAACAGCTGCGCGCGCACCCCCCGCAGTCGGACTCCTCCGCACGCGATATGCGCAGCGTCCTCTGGTCCTCCATCGATAACGACACTTCGAAAGATCTCGACCAGATCGAATACGTCGAAACGCTCCAAAATGGCAGCTACCGCGTCCTCATCGGCATTGCCGATGTCGATGCCTTTGTTCCAAAAGGCTCGCCCATCGACCAGCACGCCCTGCGCGAAACCACCACCGTCTACACCGGTGTCGACATCTTCTCCATGCTGCCCGAGGAACTTTCCACGGGCTCCACCTCACTGCTCGAGAATCAGGAGCGCCTTGCTGTGGTTGGCGATTTCACCATCGACGCACAGGCGCATGTCGCCGCCAGTGCGATCTACCTGGCGCGCGTCCTCAACAAAGCCCAGCTCGCTTATCCCTCCATCGGCGCATGGCTTTCGGGTCAGCCGGCGCCACCCAAAGTTGCCGCATCCTCCGATCTGCAGAAGCAACTCCACCTCCAGGACCAGATCGCCCAGCGCCTCCTCGGGGAGCGCGACAGCCATGGCGCCCTCAATCTCGAAACCATCGAGACCCACCCCATCCATCTGACCGACGGCGAAATCGGCATCGAAGCCGATACGAAAAACCGCGCCACGCAGATCATCGAGGACTTCATGATCGCCGCCAATGGCGCGGTCGCCCGCATGCTCGACGCCAAAGGTTACTCCTCCATCCGCCGCGTCGTCCGCACGCCCAAACGCTGGGAGCGCATCGTCGAGCTCGCCGCGCAGCGGGGAACGCAGCTTCCCGCCGAGCCCGATCCCAAACCGCTGCACGACTTCCTCTGCGATCAGCAGCGCAAAGACCCTGACCATTTCGCCGACTTGTCCCTCGCGGTCATCAAACTCCTCGGTCCTGGCGAATACATCCTCGAAAAACCCGGCCAGCAGCCCATCGGCCACTTCGGCCTCGCCGTGCAGGACTACACGCACTCCACCGCGCCGAACCGCCGTTACGCCGATCTGGTCATTCAGCGCATCGTCAAGGCGATGATTGCCGGCAAGCCCTCGCCATACTCCGACGACGAGCTCTCCTCGATTGCCGCGCAATGCACACACATGGAAGACGCCGAGCGCAAAGTCTCACGCGAGATGCAGAAGCGCATTGCCGCCGTCGCCATGAGCAACCGCATCGGCCAGACCTTCGATGCCATCGTTACCGGTGTCAACCAGCACGGCTCTTTCGTCCGCACCCTCAAGCCTCCCGTCGACGGTATGCTGGTCCAGGGTGCGCAGGGGGTCGACGTCGGCGACCGCCTCCGTGTGTCCCTCGTCAGAACCGATCCCGCTCAGGGCTACATCGACTTCGCCCGCGTTTAAGCTGAAATCAGGCGCGGGTTGGCTCCCATCGCTACGACTCTCTTATTCCGCGGCCCGCGTCCAATAACCTGGCATCGGCCGGCTCCATGCGTTCCAGCCTCATCACGTTCGTCGACGACTTCCGCCGCCACGGCGATGCGCCCGCGATCGTTGTCCATCGCGGCAACCGCAAACTCATTTCGTCGTGGAACCAGATCGCCGACCTCGCCGACCGCTTCGCTGCCGAGCTCATGCGCCGCGAAATCCCGCTCGGCGAACGCGTCGTCCTATGGGGCGCCAATGGGCGCGAATGGATGGCCGCGTTCCTCGGCTGCATTCAGCGCGGCGTCATCGCGGTCCCGCTCGATCCCGCGGGCGCCCTCGACTTCAGCACCCGTGTCATTGCCAACACCCAACCGCGTCTGGTCGTTGGCGACGCAGCACTCCTGCGCGAACTTCCCCCCGATTTACCGAAGCTCAGCTTTGAGGACTTCGCCTCAGCGCTTCCCGCAACGCCTTCTTCGAATCTGCGCGAGCCTTCGGTCACCCTCGACACCCCTTTCCAGATTCTTTTCACCTCCGGCACCACGGCAGAACCCAAGGGCATCGTCCATACCCACCGCAACGTCCTCTCCAGCCTCGATCCCGTCGAGCGTGAGATGAAGAAGTATCTGAAGTACGAACGCATCTTCCACCCACTCCACTTTCTGCACACGCTTCCGCTCAGCCACGTCTTCGGCCAATTCATGGGTCTCTGGATTCCGCCGCTTCTCGGCGCCGTTGTGCATTTCGAATCCCGCCTCCAGGCGCAGCGCCTCATCGAGACCGTCCGCAACGAGAAAGTCTCTGTCCTCTGTTCGGTGCCGCGCGTGCTCGATCTGCTGCGTTCGCACCTGCTGGCCGCCGATCCAAAGCTTGCGGATGAACTCCAGCGCGCCGCCGCAGCAGGAATCCTCGGCCGCTGGTGGCGCTTCCGCCGAATTCACCGCGCCTTCGGTTACAAATTCTGGGCCTTCGTCTGCGGCGGCGCCGCGCTCTCCGCTGAACTCGAAACCTTCTGGAACTCGCTCTCCTTCCTCGTCATTCAGGGCTACGGCATGACGGAGACCTCGGCTCTCATCACGCTGAACCATCCCTTTCACACCGGGCAGGGAACCATCGGTAAAGTCCTCCCCGGGCGCGACGTACGCATCACCGACGAGGGCGAAATCCTCGTCCGTGGCGACATGGTTTCGCGTGCGACCTGGCAGCACGGTGCTCTGCAGCAGAACGAATCCGAGTGGCTCTCCACCGGCGATCTCGCGCAGCGCGACGAGCAGGGGCAGCTCCACTTCGTCGGCCGCAAGAGCCAGGTCATCGTCACGCCTTCCGGGCTGAATGTCCACCCCGAAGACGTGGAGGCCGCGCTGAACGAGCAGCCTGGTGTTCAGGCCTCCGCCGTTGTCCCGCTCCTCACGCCGGCTGGCACCGAGCCCGTCGCCGTCCTGCTTTTTCGCGGATCTCAGGAACAGGCGCATGCCGCCATCGTCGCTGCCAATCACCAGCTCGCCGAATATCAGCAGATCCGCCAATGGCGCCTCTGGCCTGAACTCGACCTCCCTCGCACCTCCACCGGCAAAGTCCGCCGCCCCAAAGTCACCGAGTGGGTGAACGCGCAGCGCGCCGAAAACAACGGCTCCATCGCCGACCCGCTCCTCGCGCTCATCCTCTCCATCAGCCACGCAACTCCCGCCGATGCCGGAGACGAAGCCCGCCTCTCAGAAGACCTCGGCCTCGACAGCCTCGGCCGCGTGCAGCTCCAGTCCGAACTCGAGCAGCGCCTCGGCCTCACCCTCGACGACACCGCCCTCGAGCGCCTCACCACCCTCGGCGATCTGCGCCGCGAACTCGGCATGCACGGAGCCGATTCTGCCGTCGAAGCCTCAGAGCCGGAACCCGCCGCCACCCGGTCCGCCACGATGCCCGCGGCAGCCGGCGCGCCCATTTCCGCCCCCACTCCGGGTCACGACGAACCCCGGCGCACTGTTGAAGAAGACATCTACCCGCGCTGGCCCTGGTGGGCTCCGTTCCAACTGATCCGCATCCTCTACCTCGAACTCGTCTCGCAGTTTTTCGTCTGGCTGCTCGGCAATCCACGTGTCGAGCGGCCCGCGGACCTCAATCCCGGCGAGCCCGTCATCCTCATCGCCAACCACGTCACCGCCTACGACGCCGCTCTCATCCTGTACGGCCTGCCCGACCCCATGCGTCGTCGCGTTGCTGTTGCCATGGCCGGCAACATGCTCCGCGACTTTCGCCACATGCGCAACGTCGGTCCCCAGGGCCGCGCCGTTTCCCGCCTGCTCGATCCCCTCGGTCCGCCCGCGTGGCTGCTCATCACCGCGCTCTACAACGTCTTCCCTCTCCCGCGCAGCGCCGGCTTTCGCCGCTCGTTCCAGCACGCCGGCGAAGCTCTCGACCGCGGCTATAACGTCCTGGTCTTCCCTGAAGGCTTCCGCACGGAAACCGGCCTGCAGCCCTTCCGGCCTGGCATCGGTCTGCTCGTGCGCGAATCCGACGTGCCGGTCGTCCCCGTTGCACTCGTCGGCCTCAGCGAATTGAAGCAGCGGCGCAAGGGCTGGTTCCGCTCCGGCAAACTCATCGTCCGCGTCGGCGAGGCCATCCGCTTCACCCAGGACGACACTCCCGAGCAGATCACCGCCCGCCTCTACGAAGCCGTGAAGTCTTTGCTCGAGCCCGCCTGATCCCAGCCTCTCCTCAGGCGAGCCTGTGCGCATCTCACTCCCTGTGAGGAATCCGATGAGCGCACAATCTGAGCACGAGAAGCACCCCACCGTAACTGAGCACCCAGAACAGCGCCGCCAGGAAGAAACCGGCCGTGAAGATGCCAGCGAGCCCGGCGAAGTCGGCCGCCCACCCTCGTCCAGCGAGAGCCCCCTCCCCTCAAAAAAGAAAGACGCGGCCTGAAGATCACGCTCTGGGCAGAGCACAGGCGCGCACGCCGCCGTTGGCCCCCGACGGGCGTCGTCGCTCACGATGCTGATTTTTGCCTAGTTGCGCCCGCGGCCGCGGCTGCTGCTCGCGCCGCCTGCGCCGCCCTTTTGCGCCTGATAGCAATCCCGGCAGTACACCGGCCGATCGCCACGCGGCTCAAAGGGCACCGTCGTCTGCTGCCCGCAACCGGAGCAGACTACCGCCGTTCCTCTTGGCTCCGCTCGCTGATAGCCGCCCCCGCCACCGCCTCCGCCCATCTGGCTCTTCTTCGCCTGACGACAGCTCTTGCAGCGTTTGGGTGCGGTGTACCCGCGCTCCTGAAAAAATGCCTGGTCTTCGCTCTCGTAAATGTGAATTCCTGCCCGCAGTCGCTGCAGATGAGTTGCAGATCGCCAGCCATGGGTTCCTCGTTTCCCCTGCTACGCCATAATTACAAGGTTTTGCGCCCCGCGTAAACCGGGCCCGCATATTTTTGGACGCGTGCGCCCGGTCTTCGCCGCACTTTCACGCGGCTATCTTCCGGTTCCAGCCCCCACCCCGAAACGGTATGATTTCCCTTCCGGAGCGATTCTTATCTTATGGCTTTTCCTTTCAAGGGCGTAGACTTCATCGGCTTCGACAGCCTCCTCAGCGACGACGAGCGCCTCACGCGCGACACCGCCCGCCAGTTCATCGAAGACAACCTCGTCCCCATCATCGAGGAGTGCAACCGCGAGGGACGTTTCCCCAAAGAACTCATTCCTCAGATGGGCCAGCTCGGCTTCTTCGGCGCCAGCCTCCAGGGCTACGGCTGCGCCGGCATGTCCAACGTCGAGTACGGCCTCGTCATGCAGGAATTCGAGCGCGGCGACTCCGGCGTGCGCAGCTTCGTCAGCGTGCAGTCCGCGCTCGTCATGTACCCCATCTACACCTTCGGCTCCGATGAACAGAAGAATTACTGGCTCCCGAAGATGGCCACCGGCGAAAAGCTCGGCTGCTTTGGTTTGACCGAGCCCGACTTCGGGTCGAATCCTGGAGGCATGCGCACCCGCGCCGACCGCAGCGGCGACGAGTACATCCTCAACGGCGAAAAGATGTGGATCACCTCCGGCTCCATTGCCGACGTCGCCGTCATCTGGGCTAAAACCTATGGCGATCCCGGCCAGGAAGACGGCACCGTCCGCGGCTTCCTCGTCGAAACCAACCGCCCCGGCTTCGGCTCCTGGGATGTCCACGGCAAGTGGTCCCTGCGTGCCTCGGTCACTTCCGGCCTCTCCATGCAGGACGTCCGCATCCCGGCCACCAACCTCCTGCCCGAATCCGGCGGACTCAAGTCGCCGCTCATGTGTCTCAACCAGGCCCGCTACGGCATCGCCTGGGGTGGCATCGGCGCAGCCATGTCCTGCTATGACACGGCCCGCCAGTACTCCCTCGTCCGCAAGCAGTTCCGCGATCAGCCCATCGCCAGCCACCAGCTCGTCCAGGAGAAACTCGCCTGGATGATCACCGAAATCACCAAGGGCCAGCTCCTCGTGCTCCAGGTCGGCCGCCTCAAGGACCAGGGCAAAGTCGAGCACCAACACATCTCCATGGCCAAGCGCAACAATATCTGGATGGCCCTCGAGTGCGCCCGCATGGCCCGCGACATCCTCGGAGCAAATGGAATTACTGACGACTTCCCCGTCATGCGCCACATGATGAACCTCGAGTCCGTGAAGACCTACGAGGGCACGCACGACATCCACACGCTGGTCATTGGTCAGAGCGTTACGGGCATCGCCGCTTTCTAGCCGCGCGATGCTCCTGAACCTCAGTTCCGCGCAATCCTCCGAACCAGTAACCCGTAACCTGTGCCCTGTAACCTGCGTCCGGCGCCCGCAACCCTGCTCACCGAGCCGCGTCTAATCTAGGAGCACCCCACCAGGGTTGCACCCACCATGCATTTCCCGAAGCTTCAGCGCCTTCCCGAACTCGACGCCCTCCGTGGGCTGTTCCTCGTCTGGATGACCCTGACGCACCTCCCCACGCACTACAGCGCCTTCGTCAACGAGCCCTTTGGCTTCGTCTCCTCCGCGGAAGGTTTCGTCTTCCTCTCCGCCATCCTCATCGGCCGCCTCTACATCCGCAAATCCATGGAGGATCCCGTCGGCGTGCGCTCCCATATGTGGCGCCGCTCCTTCAAGCTCTACGCCTACCACCTGTTTCTGCTCGCCTTCGCTTTCACCATCGCCGCCAGCTGGGCCGTCCATCATCATCGCGCCGCCATCACGAATCTCCTCAACTTCTATCTCAACCATCCCGGCGTCGCCATTACCGGTTCCATCTTCCTCATCTACTGCCCGCCGCTGCTCGATATCCTCCCCCTCTACGTCCTCTTCCTTTTCCTCACGCCGCTCTTCCTCTCCGCCGCGGTGCGCTGGGGATGGAAGACCGTCCTCGCCATCAGCGCGCTCACCTGGCTGGGCGCCCAGTTTGGCCTGCGCGACCTTATTCACTCCTGGGTCGTCCATCTTACCCACCTGCAGATCCCCCTCCAGGAAACCGGCGCCTTCAACCTCTTCGCCTGGCAGATGGTCTGGGTCGTCGGCCTCTGGCTCGGCGCATGCTCCGCACACCGCGACGTCCCGCTAAAGCTGATTCCGCGCTGGGGAGTCGCCCTCAGCGCCGCCGTTTGCCTCTTCTTCGTCGGCGTCCGTTTCAGCTGGCTCGGCCCACACCTCACCGAGCAGTCCCTCGGGCCGCTGCTCGATAAGTGGCAAATCGGACCCCTCCGCGTCCTCAACATCGCGGCCTTCCTCGTTGTCTTCTACTGGCTGCGCAAATATATTCGCGTCGTGGTCGCACGCGAGCCCTTCCTCACCTTCGGCAAAGCCTCGCTCCAGGTCTTCTGCGCGCACCTGCTCTTCGTCTTCGCGGGTCTGGCGCTGCTCGTCGGCGAAATGGAGCAGCTCACCGGCTGGACCGCCATCGCACTCCTTGCTGTCACCTTCGTCTCGCTCTTCCTCGTCGCAGCCAACGAAGTCCGCAAGAAACGTCGCGCCAAACAGGGAATTACAAAGCCCCCCGCACCGGACGCTTCCGCGCAGCCGCCCGTCGCTCCCCCCGCCAACTCGCCGCCCATGGCCGCCGTCGCCCTCGAAGAGCGCCCGCTGTAGGGCTCCGACCGGATGATTCGGGACTTTTCGCGAAGCGGTCCCGCGCGAGCGGGACGACGGTAGAAGCCCCGGCCTTCAGGCCGGGGAACCAGCAACTTAAAAATCCCCAGCCTTTAGGCCCGGAAAGTTTCACGTGCACAGCTGGTAATCCGTATGAAAAGAGATGGCCATCCTGTGAAAAACCCGAACTTCAGCGCCCGCCGAGCTTTGAAGGGGCACGGTTTCAGCCGTGCCATAAGAACCGTAGAACGAGTTCGGCTTTAGCCGCCGAGGGACGGTTTCGCCGCCAAATCAACGGATCCCCAACTGCGTTATCTGACCCGTGAGTCCCATCGCTGATACTGTTCTCTGAGCTTCATCTGCGGAGAACAACGTGAAACTTCGTCTCCTCGCGCTTTTGCTCGTTGCCCTTCCCAGTCTCTCGGCGCAAACCACCGCCCAGCCCAACATTGCGGGCCAGGTCAACGGCGTCTTCCCCGAGCCCGCTCCGCTCAATTTCGCCGACCACACCGGCTTCGTCGCCCTCTTCAACGGCAAGGACCTCGACGGATGGGATGGCGAGCCCGGTGTCTGGAGCGTCCAGGACGGCGCCATCGTCGGCATCTCCACACCCGACCACCGAGCCGGCAACACTTTTCTCGTCAATCGCAACGTCACGGCAAGAGACTTCGACCTCAAGCTCGAAATCAAAGTCGAGCAGGGCGGCGGCAGCGGCATTCAATATCGATCGAGCACCGGCATTCCGCCCGGTCGCACCGCCGGTAAAGGCGAGCCGCCCCTCGATCCGCGCTGGGTTATGATCGGCCCCCAGGCCGACTTCTGGCTTGCTACCAATGACAGCAACAAGCAATACAGCGGCCAGCTCTACTCGCAGAACACCCACCGCGGCATCATCGTCTGGCGCGGCCAGGTCGTCCAAACCCTCCCCGGTAAACCACCGCAGCTCATCGGAACCATCGGCGACCGCGCGCAACTTGGGACCTACATCCACGAAGGCGACTGGAACCAGTACGAGATCATCGCCCGCGGAGGAGTCATCCTGCACATCCTCAACGGCCAGCTCATGGCCGTCTTAGTCGACGACGACCCAGCCTCGTCCAACAACGTCTCTGGCCTCTTCGGCCTGCAAATCGAAGGCGCACCCTGCAAAGTCTCGTTCCGGAATTTGTGGCTGAGGAAGATCGACTGATCCGGAAGATGATTGGCAAGGCTGATCGTGCAACGGCAGAGTCGTTGCCATGGTTCAGCTGACAAACCAGCCTGGCTCTCCATATCGCTGAGTTCTGGAAAAAAACCCGCCGCCGCTGGTTTGGCGCTATATGTGCACTATTGACCAGTACCAGAACCGGCGTGATGGGACACTGTAGGTCCGGGCGTCTCTTTGATGCCCGCACCGAGGTGAACGATGCCCAACCCAAAGGCGAGGCTCCTCATTGTTGACGACGATCCGCTGGTGTGCAAAAGCATGTCCACCATCTTTACCGTTCTCGGCTATGCGACCCGCACGGCCCCCAACGGCTTTTCCGCTTTGAACGCCATCCGGGATGAGGCTCCCGACATCATTCTTTCCGACCTGAATATGCCCGGCATGTCGGGATTTGAATTGCTCTCCGTGGTCCGGCGTCGATTTCCCTCCATTCGCGTAGTCGCCATGAGCGGCGCATTCGAAGGCAAGTCAATCCCGGCTGGCGTTGCAGCCGATGCCTTTTACGAAAAGGGGAGCCACCGCCCGCATCTGTTGCTGGCAGCGATAGAAGCGATGACGCGCCCACAGGAATCTCAACCAGCTCATTTTCCAGCCCGTTCCGATGCGCCCATCTGGATTCCCACCAACGGGCACGATCCTTCCGGAGAACCGTACGTCACAATTTCCTGTCCGGAGTGCCTCAGGACCTTCCCTCAGGTTCTCGACAAGAATGCACGGTCTGCGCTCAATACAACATGCGCCCACTGCTCGAACTCGATTCAGTACGCGATTGTCCACTCCATGGACCCTTTGCCGACCGCCGCCCGGCAGTGAAGCGAAGTCTCCCCTTCGAACAAGTGTGAGCGATACTCGCCTATACCGCGACCGTGAAGCTCTCTTCCGTCCGGGTCACAGCCCGATAAAGCGTGTCCCGCTCCACCGGAACCCGCCCCGCCGCCGTGATCAGCCGCATCAGCTCCTGCCGCCGCATGCCCTGCGGAGTCGTCGCGCCGGCGTCGTGGTAAATCTTTTCCTCGATCACCGTGCCGTCAATGTCATCGGCGCCAAAGCGCAGCGCGATCTGCGCGATCTTCGCCGTCATCATCTGCCAGTACGCTTTGATGTGCGGAAAATTGTCCAGCAGCAACCGCCCCACAGCAATTTGCCGAATATCCGTCATCCCCGTCGTCTTCGCCAGATGGGCCAGCGCCGTGTTCTCCGGATGAANNTACAGCATCGTCGCATTCGACTTCAGCCCCAGCTGATGCGCTGCCTTTGCCGTCTCCAGCCACTCATCGCCATCGATCTTGTGATCGCAGATGATGTGCCGCACGCGATCCGCAAAAATTTCCGCGCCGCCGCCGGGAAGCGAATCGACGCCCGCCTCTTTCAGCTTCATCAGCGTCTGCGGAATCGTCAGCTTCGCGCGCTTCGCCAGAAACGCGACTTCAACCATGGTGAAGGCCTTGATGTGGACCTGCGGAAACCGCTCCTTCAGCCCGTGTACCAGGTCGAGGAAATACTCAAACGGCAGATCCGGATGCAGCCCGCCCACGATGTGGAACTCCGTCACCGCCTCGCTGTATCCCGACGCCGCCGTCTCCCACGCCTGCTCCAGCGCCATGGTGTACGCGCCCGCGGCGCTCTTGTGCCGCCCAAACGCGCACAGCCGGCACGCCGCCACGCACACATTCGTCGGATTGATGTGCCGGTTGACGTTGAAGTACGTCACGTCGCCGTGCATCCGCTCGCGCACGCTGTTCGCGAGCCACCCCACCGCCAGCACATCGGGCGAGCGATACAGCGCCAGGCCCTCGTCGTAGCTCAGCCGTTCGCCCGCTGCCACCTTCGCAGCAATCGGAACCAGGCGCGGATCGTCGGTCGTGAACGGATGCAAACTCATACTACATTCCATAATAATTCACGTGGTTCACTACGCGCCTGGACGCGCAACGAGGCCAATTTCGCGGGTGATACTATGCTGCAGCAGGCCCTTCTCACCATCGCAACTGTTTTTGGACCCTCTGATTGCAGCTTCTACGCCCATCGCTGATTTTCGCCCTCGTGGGCTGTCTGCTGGCTCCCCTCGAGGCGCAGCAGGCTCAACAGGCCATCTTCCCTCCGATCACTTCCTGGAGCCTCGATAAAGAGAAGATCACGCTGCCCGGCGAGTTCCAGGGCCAGATCGATCTGCTTCTCCTCTCCTTTCGCGAAGAACAGCAGAACGACATCAACTCCTGGATGTCCACCGCCCAGGCGCTCCAGCATCTCAACTTCCAGTTCCGCTATTACCAGCTCCCCGTCGCCGAGAAGGAGAACTTCATCTTCCGCTGGTGGGAGACCTCTTCGATGCGCAGCGACCAGTCCGACCCCGAGGCCCTGCACTGGATCGTCCCCCTCTGGGTCGACCGCAAGAAGTTTTTTCAATCGCTCGATATCCCCAATGACAAGCAGGTCGTCGTGCTGCTCGTCGATCGTCAGGGCAAGGTTCTCTGGCGCGCCACCGGCCCCATAACCCCGGACAACCGCACCGCCCTTATGAACGCCGCGGGCGTCCACTGATCGGCCCGTGGACAGGTTTCCAAACTCTAAACTCTAATCCCTAAACTCTTCTCTTCCGCCCCGTCTCCGCCAGCGCCGCCTTCGTCTTCTTCGTCAACTTCTCGTAGACGATTCCCCGCGCAGCACGCAACAGCTCCTTCAGCTCGGAACCCGGCAGCGTATTCCAGCGCTCCACGGCCACCCAGTGCGCTCGCGCGAAATATGGGGCAGGGAAGACGCCCTCCACCTCGACCAACTCCGCGAATCGCTCCGGCCCCGCCGCAAACGACAGCACTCCCCGATCCGGCGTCAGGCTGCACAACGCAAACATCTTCCCGCCAATTTTCTTATCCCCAACCCAGAAGACCAGGTTGTCGCCCCACTGCATCGTCTCGCACACGTCGGGCAGCGACAGCAAAAATTCCCGCAGGCTCTCCGCATCCATGGCGATACTCTACTCCCGCCCCCGCGCACCACCCGAGCCACCAAAAGCAAAGGGCGAGAGAAATTTCTCTCGCCCCGATAAACTCTAAACTCTAATCCCTAAACTCTGCTCTCTCCTGCTTCCGCCAGATACACCCCAAACCACTTCTTCGCATCGGTCCAGCTCTTCCGCACTACAAATCCCGAGCGCCCCAGCATCTCCGCCACGCTGTCCGGCGTGAATTTGTAACTGTTCTCGGTGTGAATGCTCTCGCCTCGCTGGAAACTCACCTGCAGCTCCAGCGCTGGAATCGCAATCTCCTGCGCGACCACGCTCTCGAGGTGCATCTCAATCCGGTCCTCGCGCTCGTTCCAGCACGCGCGATGCCGGAACAGCCCAGGGCGAAACTTTGCACCCAGCTCCCGCTTGATCCGCACCAGCATGTTCCGGTTGAACTCCGCCGTCACTCCCGCCGCATCGTTATACGCCTTCAGCAGCGTAAAGCGGTCCTTCACATGATCCACGCCCAGCAGCAGCAGATCGCCGGCACCCAGTTGTCCGCGCAATCGCCGCAGCAGCTTCGCGGCCTCTGCCGGCTCAAAATTTCCAATGCTCGACCCGATATAAAGCACCAGCCGTCGCCCGCTGATGCTGTGCACGTCGGACATATCTTTCGTGTAGTCCGACACGATCGGCATGCACGAGACGTGCGGCTGCTCCTCGCCGATCCGCCGCCGCGCCTCTTCCAGCGCCGTAGTCGAAATGTCGATGGGGTAATACTCCACGCTGGCCTGCCGCCGCACCGCCGCATCCAGTAGCAGCCGGGTCTTCGTCGCGGTGCCCGCGCCCAGCTCGATCATCGACAGCTTCTTCGCGTCCGCCGTCGCAAGAATCTCATCGCCAAATTGCTCGAAGATCCCGCGCTCCGTCCGCGTCAGGTAGTACTCCGGAAGTTCGGTGATGGCCTCAAACAGCTCGGACCCGCGCTGGTCGTAAAAGAGCCAGGGCGAAAGCTTTTTGGGAAACGCGGTCAGCCCGCGATAAACCTCCGCGCCCAGTGGCGTCGACGCCGCCTCCGGCAGACAGGGAACAGACGAGAATGCGTGCATGGCGATGAGCGCCTCCAGGGTTCAGTGCTCGGATCAGTGCTCGGCCAGCCGAACGCCGGAAAACTGCCAGCGCGTCGCGGGCGNNGATAGCCCGGATAAGGAAGATAAGCGCTGACGGTCCACTCCCAGACGTCGCCATAGAGTTGCTGTACGTCTCGCTCAGCGGCGGCTTGCCCCGGGTTGGATGCGCTTTTTGCCGCCTGCGGGTGGAGCCTCCGCTCCTCCAGCAAATTCCCCTCGACCGGTGCGGCCGCAGCCGCCGTCTCCCAGTCCGCCTCGGTCGGCAGCGCCTTCCCCGCCCAGCGCGCGTAAGCATCCGCTTCGAAATAGCTGATGTGACACACGGGCGTTGCGGCCAGATCCTTCAGCGGCATAAATCCCCGCAGCGTGAAAATCTTCCACCCGTTCTCGCTGCGCCGCCAGTACAGCGGAGCCTCCCAGCCCTCAGCCCGCACCGTGTTCCACCCTTCCGAAAGCCACAGCTCCGAGCGCTTATATCCGCCGTCCTCCATAAAGGCCAGATACTCCGCGCAACTCACCGGCCGCGATGCCAGCCGGTACGGTTCCAAATACACCTTGTGCCGTGGCGTCTCGTTATCGAAGCAAAATTCCTTGCCATCGTAACCAATCTCCGCCACGCCGCCTGCAAACTCCACCCACCGCACCGGCGCAACCTCGCCGGCCCCGCGAATCGCTTCCGCCCCCTGCAAATACGCCGGGTACAGCGGATTCGACCAGAACCCATGCTTGATGTCCGTGATCAGCAGCTCCTGGTGCTGCTGNNTCGTGATTCAGCCCCAGCACGATTCGTTCCCGCGCATCCTCCGGAATCTCACCCGCCGCAAAATCTTCCATCGCCCCGTCCACATGGTGCCGGTACGCCAGAATCTCCTCCGCCGCCGGCCGCGAGAACGACGAACGCAGCTTCTTCTCCGGCTGCTCCGACACGGCGTTGTAATAGCTGTTGAACAGCCAGATGAAATCTTTGTGAAACGGCTTGTAGCCAGGCACGAACTCCCGCAGCACAAACGTCTCGAAAAACCAGGTCGTGTGCGCCAGGTGCCATTTCGCGGGGCTCGCGTCCGCGCACGACTGCACCATCATGTCCTCTGCCGTCAGCGGCGCGCAGAGCGCCAGGCTCTGGCTCCGCACGCGACAAAATTCCTCAGCGGCAACGGTTGTCGTGAGTACGTTCATTCGGCCGTCCTTGTGAAGTCTTCCCGGTTGAGAGCAAGCGAACCGGGCTGGGGATGCCCGTTAGCCTATCACCCTCACCGCTGTCGGATGCGCCAGGCTCCGGCTGAGGTGCATTTTCGCTTTTTGGCAGATCGTCCGGTCATGCTCAGTGGAAGCCGGCGTTGCAGAGCCATCCCCGCTAATTTGCCTATCCGGCGACCGCGGGCACCGCGTCTTTCCGGCCCCAAAAGCGTCTATTCCGGCATAATCAGAGCGGCCGTAACCCGCCTCTGTCCCGATGAGGATCAGTATGCTTCGTTCGCGCCTTGCACGTCTCACGCTCTGTGCCGCTCTGGCCGCCGTCTTCGCTGCCCCTGTTCTCCGTGCTCAGGATGAACCCCCGCAGCAGGAAGGCCCGCGTGGGGGTGGCATGGGCAGCGGCGGCATGTTCATGATGGGCGCCAACAATGTCCACGGCAAAGTCACTGCTATCTCCGGCACCGGGCTCACGCTCCAGGACGAGCAAGGCCAGACATACAAAGTTCAAACCGGCCCCAACACCCGCATCCGCAAAGACCGCGAGGAAGCGAAATTCTCCGACATCCACGTCGGCGACACCATCATCGCCATGGGCAATCTCGACGATCAGACCAAAGCCCTCGGCGCTATGTTCGTCATGCTTCCCACTCCCGAGCAGGTCGCGCAGATGGAGAAGATGCGCGCCACCTTTGGCAAGACCTGGACCGCGGGAAAAATCACCGCCATTAAAGATCTGACCCTCACCATCGAGCGCCCCGACAAGGTCACGCAGACCGTCGCCGTCGATGAGAACACCACCTTCCACAAGGGCGCGCGCGGCCAGGCCACCGACATCACCTTCCCCGACATCAAGGTTGGCGAAATGCTCCGCGCCGACGGCTCCGTGCAGGGGAACAACTTCCTCGCCACCAACGTAGTCGTCATGGAGCCACGGCAGCCGGGCGAGCGGCGCTTCGGCAACGGCGGCCCTCCTGGATCACGCACGCAACAGCAGCCGCAGCCCGAGGGTACCCCGCAAGGATCGACGCCACCGCAGCAGCCCAATGCCGGGCAGAACTGACGCCGAATGACCGCACGCAGCCGTATCCCCGCCCTTGCTGTCTCCCTGGTTCTCGCGGGATCTTTCGGCCTCGCGCAGTCCCCTGCCCCCGCGCCGCCAACCGCGCCTGCTTCTAACGCCCAGCAGCCAACATCCCCAGCGACCTCGCCTCCCGCCGCATCCCAGACTGCGCCCGCGCAGACCGGCGGCACCATTCACGGCACCGTCAAAAACGGCAACATCCCGCTCCCCGGCGTCAGCGTCACCGCCAGCAATTCGCTCACCGGCAAGAGATACTCCACCACCACCGACATCACCGGCAGCTACACCCTCGTCATCCCGCAAAATGGCCGCTACGTCGTGCGCACCGAGTTCGCTGCCTTCGCGCCCGTCACCAAAGACGCACTCCTCAACGCGACCTCCCACGATCAGACCGTCGACTTCGCCATCATGCTCGCCTCGCGCGCTGCGCAGCAGGAGCAGCAGACCAACCTTGCCGGCGCAGCGCGACAGTTCCTCGGCACCGGCGGCGCGCAGAGCCTGAATCTTCTCGGCGCTGCCTCCGATCTCATCCAGGCCGGGAACGGCAATGAAGAAGTCGGCGCGGCATTGCCGTCCGCGGCCTCGAACTCCGACTTCTCCTCAGGGGAATCCGTCGCCGTCAGCGGACAAATGGGCACCACCAATCCGCTCGCCGGCATCGACTTCAGCCAGATGCGCGATAGCGCCGAGCTGAATGAATCTCTCAGCGGCGGCTCCGGAGGTCCGGGCGGTTCCGGCGGTCGCGGCGGAGCCGGTGGAGGATTCGGCGGAGGCGGAGGATTCGGCGGCGGTGGCGGAGGCGGCGGCCGCGGTGGCATGCGCGGCAACTTCCGCAACTTCAAACCCAACCAGCCCCACGGCGCGCTCTTCTGGAACGGCGGCAACGGCGCGCTCAACGCCGAGGACTTCGCCCTCCGCGGCCAGACCTTCCAGCAGCCCGCCTACTCCACCAATCGCTTCGGCCTCACTTTTCTCTCGGCGCCCTACATTCCGAAGATCCTCACCCACGATCAACACGACTTCCTCTTCCTCACCCTCTCCGGCACGCGCAACTCGTCGCCCTTCGACCAGTACGGCACCGTCCCCACGCTCGCCGAGCGCGGCGGCGACTTCAGCGCGCTCACAACGCCCGGTGGCACGCCCATCGCCATTTACAATCCGGCGAACTCCGGATGCACAGCAAACGGCAACACTCCAGGCACGCCTTTCAACGGCAATGTCATCCCGTCGCAGTGCATCGTCTCCCAGGCCGGCACGCTGCTCAACTACGTGCCCCAGCCCAGCCTTAGCGGCTCAACCTTTAACTACCAGCGCCTCAGCTCTGCGCAAACCAACACCACTCAGGTCGGCGTGCGTCTCATGCATACCTTCGGAAGCAATGCCGGCGGCATGAACGGCGTTATGCGCATGGCCCGCCAATTCCTCGGCCAGGGCAATCCCGGAATCACGCAGAGCATGCACTTCAACTTCAACTACAGCCACTCCGCTTCCGACAACCTCAACCTCTTCCCCGAGCTCGGCGGCAAAAATCAGTCCCATCAGTACTCGGTCGAGGCCGGCTACTCCATCGGCAAAGGCCGCCTCACCGACAACGTCACGCTTGCCTGGAACCAGACCCGCTCCGAGGTCAGCAACTACTTCTCCAGCGTCAGCGACATCGCCTCGCAGCTCGGTCTCAACGGCCTGCCCGACTCGCCGCAGCTATGGGGCCTGCCCAGCATCACGCTGAACCAGTTCACCGGCCTCAGCGAGCAGCAGCCGCACTTCCAGACTTCGGAAACCATCGGCCTCACCGACATGCTCATCTGGAACCACGGCAAGCACAACGTCCGCTTCGGTGGAGACTTTCGCCGCGTCTACAACGACATGATCGGCGACACCAACTCCACCGGAACCTACGTCTTCACCGGCCTCTTTACTGAGGCGCCAGGCGCTGCCGCTACCACCGGACGCAGCGGTTTCGCCAGCAGCGGTTCGTCGCTGGCCGATCTGCTCCTCGGCCTGCCTCAGGAAACCACTCTCCAGGCTGCCTACCAGGAAACCCACCTCCGCGCCAATCAGATCGACGGCTACGCACAGGACGACTGGCGCGCTCTCAAGAACGCGACCTTCCTCATCGGCCTCCGTTACGACTACGACTCGCCCTACTCCGAAGAAAACGACCGCCTCGCCACTCTCGACCCCGGCAACAACTTCGCCCAGGTTGGCATCGTCACGCCCAACGCCGTCGGCCCCTTCAACGGTAAGTATCCGCGCGACCTCATCTACCCCGAGCGGAACAACTTCTCCCCGCGCCTGGGCTTCGCTCTACACCCCATCAAGGACACGGTCCTTCGCGGTGGCTACGGCATCAACTACACCGTCGGCCAGTATGTGAAATTCGTGCAGAACTTCGCCTTCCAGCCGCCGTTCGCCAATGTGCAGACCAACCTCGCCACCAGCGGCGTCCCCATCACGCTCCAGAATGGCTTTCCCATTCCCGAGAGCGAGCAGATCGGCAACTACGGCGTCAACAAAAACTACCGCTTGCCCTACGTCCAGGTCTGGAACCTGAACCTGCAGCGCACCCTCCCCTGGAACATGGTCCTCAACGTCGGCTACAACGGCTCCAAAGGTTCGCGCCTCGACATCATCGATGCCCCCGGCGTCTTCGTCACAAGCGCTGGCGGTATCCCGATTACCACACTGCCCACCGCCGTCAACAATCCCGCGCTCACCGTTCCCTACAACTACGAAGACTCGCTCGCCTTCTCCAATTTCAATGCCCTCACGGTCAGCGCTCGCAAGCGCATGAGCGGCGGCATCGCCGTCGGCGGCACGTATACGTACTCGCATTCCATCGACGACGCCACCACCGTCGGCGGCAACGGCGGCACCACCTCCGGCGGCATCGTCCAGAACTGGCAGGACATCGCCGCTGAGGAATCCAACTCCAGCTTCGACGTGCGCCACCAGGTCCGCGGCAACTTCGTCTACGAGCTCCCCTTCGGACCCGACACCCACCTACTCACCACCGGCTGGTTTGGCCACCTCCTCGCCAACATGAATTTCTCCGGCGATTACGGCTTCACCACCGGCAATCCGCTCACCCCGCGCTACGAGGCCAGCGTCGCGGATGTCTCGCGTGGCACCACCGGCACGCTCCGCCCCGACCGCGTTCCCGGCGCATCGCTCACTGCCGGAGGCGGCACGCTCGGCAACTGGTTTAATAAGGATGCCTTCGCTCCGGCCGCCGGCGCCTACGGCACCGCCTCGCGCTTCAGCATTCCCAGCCCCTCCCGCTGGAGTCTCGACGCCTCCGCCTCCAAAAGCATTCGCTTCGGCGACACGAAGACCATGGAACTGCGCGCCACCGCCGACAATGTCCTGAACACAGTGCAGTATTCCGGTGTCGACTCCACCCTCGGCTCCGCAACCTACGGCCAGGTCACCTCCACCGAGCCCATGCGCAGCTTCTCCTTCATGGGCCGCTACCGGTTCTAGCCATGAAAAACCGCGACGTCGTTTCGAGACAAATGCCTTCAAGGCTGGACAGCTTTGAAGGGGTACGGCTTCACAGCTTGCGGAAAAAAAGCAAAGAACCCCCAGTGCTGGACGACCAGGTTCACCCTACAGCAAGTAGCGGAAGCCTTCAGCATTCGAAAGTCAACAAAACTCGATTTTCCGCCTATCCCGAAAGTACTGTCCTGGACCGTTTTGGGAAAAAACACCGTCCCACCTCTGGCCCCCGACTTTTTCCGCAAGCTGTTCAGCCGTGCCGCTATAGCTGCGAGCAGGATTTGTCTTCTGCCACGGAGGGAAGATTCGCAATCGCTTCCCAGGTGCGTCGAAATCACTTCGCACTGCGTCTTCTGGCAGTCATCCTGGCTGCATTGTTTGCCGTCCCCGCGCGCCCCCAAACCGCCCCTGCCTCGCAGCCCCCCACTCAACAGCCCACCAATCCCTTCACCCTCAAAGTCAACTCCGACCTCGTCCTCACCAACGTCGTCGTTCGCGACAAAAAAACCGGCCAGCTCGTGAAGGGCCTTACCGAAAAAGACTTCTCCGTCACCGAAGAAGGCAAGCCGCAGCACATTGTCAGCTTCGACTTCGAGAACGTCGACCAGGCCGCCGCGCTCAACGAGGCCACCATCAACGCCGCCGCGCCCAACGGCATCTTCGGCGCGAAGAACGGCACCGCAAGAACGGCAGAGCTGCGCAACCACCGCCTCATCGTCATGTTCTTCGACCTCACCTCCATGCAGCCCGACGACATCGACCGCGCCCAGGACGCGGCCCGCAATTACCTCAACAAGCAGATGCACCCCGCCGACCTGGTCGCCGTCGTCTCGCTCAACGACACCCTCTCCCTCGACCAGGATTTCACCGCGAACAAGAATCTCCTCCTTCGAGCGGTGAACAGCTACGGCGGATCCCAGAGTGAAGGCTTTGAAGCCGGCGCCACCAGCACCTCCAACCAGGTNNATCTCCCGCTCGCTCGCCTACCTCAACGAGAAAAAATCCCTCCTCTACTTCTCCGGCGGCATCCAGCGCGACGGCATTGAGAACCAGGCCTCACTTCACGCCGCCGTCAACGCTTCTGTTCGTGCCAACGTCGCCATCTACTCGGTCGACGCGCGCGGCCTCCAGGCCATCTCGCCGCTCGGCGATGCCACCACCGGCAACCTGCGCGGCGCCAACTCCTTCAACGGTGCGGCTCTGCAAAACAACCTCGACTCCAATTTCAATACGCAGGAAGTCATGGCCACCCTGTCATCCGACACCGGAGGCAAGGCTTTCTTCGACTCCAACGACTTTTCGCCCGCCTTCTCCCGCATTCAGAACGACACCTCCGCCTACTACGTCCTCGGCTACCACTCCACCGACCTGCGCCGCGACGGCCGCTATCGCCACCTGTCGATCAAAGTCAATCACAGCGACATCAAGCTCGAGTACCGCCCTGGCTACTACGCCCCCGCCGACTATCAACACGCCACCAAAGACGAGCGCGAGCGACAGCTAGAAGAAGAACTCGCCAGCGATCTGCCCGCCACGGACATGGCTGTCTACATGCAGGCGCTCTATTTCCGTCTCGCCGAAAATCGCTTCTACGTGCCCATCTCCCTCGTCGTCCCCGGCTCACAGATCCCGTTTGTCAAAGGCGGCGACCGCGACAAGGCCACTCTCGACGTCATCGGCCAGGTCAAAGATACCGCCGGCCACGATATCGGCGATGTTCGCGACACGGTCAAGCTCGCCATCGATGAATCGCAGCAGGTTCGCCAGAAAAACGTCCAGTACACCACCGGCTTCAACCTGCCGCCCGGCAAATATCACGTCAAGTTTGTCGTCCGCGAAAACGTCACCGGCCGCATGGGTTCCTTTGAAACCGACCTCACCGTGCCGGACCTGAAGAAGGTCCCGCTCAAAATGAGTTCCGTTCTCCTCGCCAGCCAGCGCATGCCCGCCACCAAAAAGCAGCAGGAGAATCCCCTCGTCCGCGACGGCCAGCAGTTCGTGCCCAACCTGCCCCACGTCTTCCGTCAGGACCAGCACATGTATCTGCTCTACGAGGTCTACGATCCCGCGAAAGCCACTGGAGCCGAAGCCACCACCGCCGCTGCATCGCCGCAGGGATCCACCGCACCCGCGCCACCGAAAAACGAGAAGCCCGACAAAAACGCGCCGCCGCCGGTGCGCGTCATGACCAGCATCGAGTTCCTCTCCGGCTCCGCCAAAGCCTTCGAGACGCCGCTCATCCAGGCCACGCAGCTCAACGATCCCTCACGCGGCGCCATCGCCTTTCAGTTTGACGTGCCCCTCGCAAGCCTCAAGCCCGGTACCTACATCTGCCAGATCAACGTCATCGACGACGCCGGCGGCACCTTCACCTTCCCGCGCACCGCCGTGCTCATCCGTCCCGCGCCGTCGGCCACTCCGCCCGCGCCACCAGGCACCACCGGCGCCAGCGGGCAAGGGAAATAGCTCATCCTGCCTTCGCTTCGGCAATCACCTCGGCAATGACGCTGTCGCTCATGCCGCGCTTCCGCAGGCTCTCCGCCAAAGCCTTTCCCGGCGAGCGGTCCAGTCTTTCCAGGTCCTTCCTCAGTCCGCGCCCAATGTAGGCGCGAATCAGTGGCTGGTAGCCTGCGTAGCCCAGTGCCGGAGCGATATCCTTCAGATCGTCGATGATATCCGCCGGAATCCGAATGCTGATCGTCGTCATGGGCCGATCCCCGCGCAGTCGCTTCCACACGCGCTGCGCTTCGGTTTTCATCGATTTCGCTTTCTTCCCACTATTCTTCATACTCTCGCCGCTCCTGCGAAGTAACCGGACGAGCTGACACAATCCGAATCACCTCATTCTGCCTGATGATGTGCACCACGAACAGCAAACGTTCGTTCAGCGTTTCACCGATAACAATCTGCGTTAGTCCCTCCGCGTCGCCGGCATCCCTTAACCGCAACAGGGGATCGAGAAACACTTCGCATGCGTCTTCGAAGGAGACACCATGTTTCCTGCGATTCGTCGCGGCCTTCTCACGATCCCACTCAAACAGCAGCCCGCGAAGAGACCATCAAACGTCCACACCCATTAACGTATATACATTGTATATGCACTGTCAAGGTATTCCCGCGACAAGGGAGAGCGATTCGAGCCGCTCCGATGGCGCGCCCATGCTACCCTCAATCGCACCCCGTGGCCGCGACCACTAAATCCAAACCCGCAACCCATCGCACCCCACGCCGCTTCCACGCGCACGAAACCTCGCGCATGCATGAACTCGAGTGCGGTCTCGGCTTCCTCCAGTTCTTCTGGAGCGAAAATCGCATGTGCGCGCAGGATCGCCTCGCCGAAACCATCGTCATCGATGAGCGCCGGCGCAGCGCTCCGTCCTCTTCGCACCCTCTCTGAACTCCGCGCGCGCCCGTCTCATCGTTACTCCGCGATGAACCTGCGAAGGTACGTACCAGATTCGTACTCACTTATCCACGTCTTTTTTCTTCCGTACCCTTGCTCGCGCAAAGTGCCCCTTGGATAATCGTGGAGAATCAAGGAGGGGTCACCGCCCCTGACAGTGAACCGATACGGCCGCCAGGATGTTCTTCGCATACTGCGTATCTCCTCCCGGCAACTCAGCGCGTGGGAGAGAGCAGGACTCATCGTCCCCGCATCCGACTACGGCTTTCAGGACCTGGTTCAGCTCCGCAAGCTTCGCGACCTCCGCGCCCAGCGCATCTCCGCCTCCAACATCAGAGCCGGCGTCAGCGCCATGAAAGCCGTTTCCGGCATTTCCAATCCGCTGCTCCAGGCCGGCGTCGCGCTCCACGGCCCGCGTCTCGTCTTCCGTCATTCCGGCACCACCATGGATCCCATCGCCGG
>PMAM01000182.1:5248-5396 GCA_003152595.1 Acidobacterium sp. | reverse complement strand
ATCTCGTCATCGACGACCTCGGCCTCGACACCATCGACAACGAACTCACCAGGCCGCCACCTCGCGGCCTCGGCCTCAAAAACACCTGGCTCTATAAGAAGGTCTTCAGGCCCGCCACCGGCCCAGTCCCTGCCGATCAGGCGAAGTT
>PMAM01000182.1:0-5121 GCA_003152595.1 Acidobacterium sp. | reverse complement strand
GATCACGCCCGCAACGATGTCGGCGCCGTCTATACCAAACACGGCGTCATCATCATCTCCGCTTTTACTCACGACAACGAAGACACCAGCTGGACCCCGGATAATACCGCCGAACTGCTGATCGCAAAGATGGCGAAGACGATCGTGGACGCCTGGGCGCCGAGTTCGTAATTCAGCTCCGCGTCAGCCCCTCAATCATCGCCTTCCAATCCGGCCACCGCCGAACCAGCTCTTCCCGCTCTCCCGACGCATAGTCTGCATAATCAAAGCCCGGACTCACGGTGCATCCCAGCAACGCTACTTTCCCGCCCGGGATCAGCCGAGTCCCTTGCCAGACTCCCTGCGGTACCACCGTTTGCAGCAGTTGGCCCTGCGCGATGTCCTGCCCCAGCACCACGCGCTTCCCCGTCCCATCCGGCCATAGCTGCAGCATCTCCACCGGGTCGCCGAGATAGAAGTGGAAGACCTCGTCGGACGCCAGCTTGTGCATCTCTGAAAAATTCTGCGGCTCGAGCAGATAATAGATCGCCGTGCCCGTCGATCTTGCCCCGCTGTACCGCCCCGCCGGCAACGCTTCCAGCGGAATCGTCTCCTCCGCCTTCCACGTCTCACGAAACCACCCGCCCTCGCGCGGATGCGGCTCCAGTCCCAGCATCTTCTTCAACTCCGCAGCCCCGATCGTGTTCGCCATGCCCGCCATCCTATCGCGATACATTGTCTCCGTCGGATGAATCGCGAACCTGCGCTTTTTCGAACGCCGAATGCGGAACGCCGAGCGCCGCATACGATGTTCGGGAACAACGCGTGCTCCCCCCGTTGTCTATCCCCGCAGAGATCGTCCCGAGCACAACAGCCTCGCACATCTCGCACTCACCCTCGCTCTCTTCGGCAGTTCGATTCCTGAGCTCTGTGCTCTGAGCTCTGCGCCCTGTTCCCGGAGGGAACTCATGTTCGAAGACAGCACCTTCGCATCCGCCAGCCGCATCCACACGCGCAGCCCGCGCTATGCCGCCGGCTCGCTGGCCCTGCAGGCGGCGCTCCTGGCCGTCCTCGTGCTCATCCCTTACCTCTACCCCAACGCTTTGCCGCGCAAATTCCTCAGCGTACCGCTGATCGTTCCTCCACCGCCGACCGTCGAACCGGTCGTCGAGCCCCAGCATGCGATCGCGTCAGCCACCCACACCGAACTCCTCGCCAATACCATCCAGATGCCCTCCACGATCCCAACCCACATTCCCCGCGTTGTCGACCCAGGACCTCCAGGCCCCATCACACCCAACGCATTCGGCGCGAACTCCGGCCCAGGCGCGCTGCCCCTCGGACTCGCCACCCCCCCGCTCACGCCGCGCGTACATCCCGCCAAACCCACGGGGCCCCTGCACGTCTCCTCCGGCGTGGCGGCCGGGCAACTCATGGTCCCCATCCGGCCGCATTACCCGGCCATCGCGCTCGCAACCCGTACGCAGGGAACCGTGGTCGTCTCGGCGCTCATCGGCACCGACGGCCGCATCTCCAGCCTTCGCGTCCTCGGCGGCCCGGCGATACTCGTCCCGGCCGCCGTCGACGCCATCCGCCAGGCACGCTACCGTCCGTGGACCCTCAACAGCGAGCCTGTCGAGGTTGAGACCACCGTCAATATCGTTTTCTCTCTGGGCAACAACTGACAAGCGACAAAGCGAGCGAAAGGGCGAGCGGAAAAACGAGTCGGAAGACGGGCACGCTGAACCCCGACGCCGGATCTGCACCGAATCCCGCTCGCTTTTTCACTCGTTTCTCCACTCGCCTTTTCTAAGTGCTTCCTGCTAAACGCCCTCGCTAACAGCTGGCAGCTAATAGCTCTCCGCTTCCCGGGCTTCCCCTTTCGTGTGACTCGTATCACTCTAATCGTCGCGAATGTTGCGATACGATGAACAGCGATGCGGGTCCTCGTCTATTCAGCTCCATGGTGCCGCGACTGCCGTGAAGCCAAACGCTTTCTCGACTCCCACCACATCCCCTACACCGAGGTCGACATCGAGGAGACGCCCGGTGCCGCCGAGGAAGTCTTTGCCCACGTCGGCAAGCGCGCCATTCCCCAGTTCGTCATCGATGGCGAATGGGTCCAGCCCTACCGCCCCGGCCGCGGCTTCCTCTACGCCGAGATGACAAAGCGCTTCGGCCTGAACGGCGCCCCGCGTCCCTGACTCAATTCGCCCCCTGTGGGTGCTCGGTGCCCGGAGCCCTCAAAGCCACTCGCTACGGAACCAATCCCTACGAAACTGCGTATCCCCTGGTGCAGCCCGGCAGCGTGCCTCATGGACTCGGGTTCGCACCTGGATCACGGTCGAAAACCTTCGCCCGTCTCATCTGTGAACCGGTCCATGAGACCTGCTGGGGAGGATGGCGGCAGTGAATCACAACGGCAAGCGCAAGAACCGTATCTGGCTTTGGGGCAGCCTCGTCGCCGGAGTCGTCCTCATTCTGGCCGTAACGGCCTTTGCTCTGCGCGCCGGCGGCGCCAGCATCCCCGCTGCCCGCCTTGGCAACGTCACCCGCGGCGACATCGCCAAATCCGTCGTTGCTACCGGTCCCATCCAGCCCATCACCAAGGTCGAACTCAAATCCAGGGCCTTGGGGCTCGACGCCTTCGTCTGGCTACCCGACGCAAAATCAGGAAGAATCCCGTCACCGCCGGCATCTCGAACGGCACCCGCACCGAGATTCTCGCCGGCCTCAGAGAAGGAGATCCCGTTGTCCTGCACCAATAAATTTGTAACCGTGACGATTACCGATCACGCAGAATCTCAACCCCGGCCCCATCCGCTCGCCTGAGGAGGTTATGACGATGTACTTCACACTCCGCAACACGATCCTCGCCGCCGCCGTCGCCGCTCTTGTCCCCGCTGCTGCGCTCGCTGCCGACGGCACCTTCGACAAAACCCTCCACGTTACCGGCCAGGTGATGCTCACCGTGGGCACCGGTTCCGGCTACATTCACGTAACCCCCGGCTCCTCCAGCGAAGTCCACATCGTTGGCCACGTTCACGCCAATGGCTGGGGCTTCGGCGCCTCGGCCGATGACCGTGTCAAACAGGTCGTGGACCATCCTCCCATCGACCAGTCCGGCAACATCGTCACCATCGGCCGGCACGCCGACTGGATTCGCAACGTGTCGATCGACTACGACGTTACGGCGCCTAAAGGCACGCAACTCGAAGCCAGCTCCGGTTCCGGCGACCTGCGCCTCCAGGACCTGGGCGGCCCACTGAAGGCCAACACCGGCTCNNGGCTCCATTGAAGCCGGCGGCTTCTCCGGCCGCGTGCTGCTCCAGACCGGTTCCGGCGACATCCGCGCCGGCCTGCAGTCCGCCAACGACGTGAAGGCCACAACGGGCAGCGGCAGCATTCATCTGCAGGGAGTGGCTGGCGCCCTCTACGCACAAACCGGCTCCGGCGACGTGGAGATTGGCGGCAATCCTTCTTCCGACTGGAAGGTCGAAACCGGCTCAGGGTCTGTAACCCTGAATGTCGGCGGGGCTCACTTCTCGCTCGACGCCAGCACTGGCTCCGGCTCCGTACACAGCGATCCACCCATCAGCATGCACGGTTCCATCGAGCGCCACCACATCCAGGGCGACATCAATGGCGGCGGTCCCACCGTTCGCGTCGAAACCGGCTCGGGCGACGTCCGCATTCATTAAACTTCCCCGGCGCCCCATCCTGTTGCTCGGCGTTTTTCTGAGCCACAGGCTGGAGCGCCGGATGCACCGGCTCGTCCTTCGCCGATTCCTCTTCCTGTTGTGCCGCCTTAACCAGCCCTTTCAGCAACATTTCCGGCGTGTCCCGGAACGCCCGCAGCCATCCTGCGGACAACCATGCCGGCGCGATCGTAAACTGCGAAAATCCGCAGTCCAGGCAAACCACGATCTCCGGTGCCGGACTCAGCGGCGCAGCGCTCCTCGTTCTCGAGTGGTTCAGATAGAGCCGAACGTCTGCTGGAAATGCAGTCATCGCCTCCGAATTGCATTTCATGCAGATCACGGAATCCCCCTCAGCCCACTCAACTCACCCTCTGTGAATCCCATCGGACCAGGCAACAAAGACTTGAGCAAGTGAGCTGCGGAAATCTCACTTGAATTCCGAAAAATCTCTAACATTCCCATCCCGGGAGGAACTTCCCCTATGAATTGCCTCCGCCAGGGCAGCCCATCCTTCCTCTCCTAACGTTGCGAAGCGAAAGGACAGGATGCCTCGACCTCAGGACAACGAAGCCCCGCAGCTCGGGCAGAATTTCACCGTCCCCTCATGCGGCGCGCCGCAACTCGGGCAGAACTTCCCCTGTTTCGGCAGCGCTGCAGGCGGCGATCCCGGCTGAGCCGGCGGTGGCGTGAAGGTTGGGGGCGGCGGCGTGTAGGTCGGCGGCAGCGGCAGCGGCTGCGGTTGGCCTCCCGGTGTTCCCGGCGCCGCTCCCACCGGCTTGCGCAGGATCAGATACAGCGGCAGAAACACGATGCACACCAGAAACGTCCCGATCGCCCACAGGATCGCATTCATGGGGCGCTTCTTCGCGTCGGTATACACCCAGAATGCAATCGCCGCATCGATTGCCAGCCCAATCAGTTGATAGATCCCATTCCCTTGCAAGGTCGTCCTCCCTCAACGCAGATTGTTCAGCACCGTCATCAGTACCAGCGCAACTGCCACTCCGCACCCCAAAGCCCTGCCGTGAAACCAGTCCAGCCGCTTGCTGCGCCACGCCACCAGCACCGCGGTCGGATAAACAACATACACCACCGCGGCCGCAATCCACGAGCACGGATTCTGCAAAGGTTTTTCTCCATGCAGCATCGCAGCAAAGTCCCGCGTCATCCCGCAGAACGGGCAACGCAGTCCCAGCAGCATCTGCATACCGCACCGGTACCCGGCATGCAGCACGCCCTGCGGCCAAATCGCCAGCACCAGCGTGCACAGCAACATCGCACTCAGCACCCAAAGGTGCGGCAGCAGCTCGCGGTCCACCCACAGTGCTGTTTTCGGCATAAGCATATATACCCGGCTTCTCTGCAACTGCAGAATGAAAAACTCTCCGGGTCTTTTCGATCGCGCGGAGCGCGACCGCATTCTGAACGCTGAGCGCCGAAC
>PMAM01000014.1 GCA_003152595.1 Acidobacterium sp. | reverse complement strand
TTTTTCCTCCGGCGCTCACACGACCGCGCGCAGACCTCTGCTTCTCAGATCTGAGGGTGCTGGCGAGGATGCTGGAGCCTCAGCACAATCCGCCAGGGCCCAGTCATACCCTTAGAAATCTCAGAGAACAGCATGGGGTTGCCGCTCTTTCTTCATTGAGCTAGGCCTTGTCGACCGGAGCAGGACATTGCAATTTTCAAGGGCAAGATACTGGCTTCGGCCCTGCCTCCTTTTGGAATGGCGACAAGGTTGTAGCGGACTTTGATAACCGGAAGCCCGTCGAGACCCCCCGGATCCCGGTTCGTTCGGATCATCGATATTCCAGCACTTGCATCTTCTCTTTTCCTTAGGTATCTAGGTACACATGTACCGAGATAGCACCGACATTCCAAGCAATGCCGTAGAGCGGGTACAAACTGGAGTCCGCATTGAGAAGCGCCTGCTCAAAGTCATGAAAGCGCTGGCGGAGTATCACGATCTGACGCTGGGCGACTTAATTGAGGGGATCGTACTGCACGCCTTTGACGGCAAGTGCCCATTTGAGGAGGAGAGCCTGAAACGCATTGCCGAATTCAGGAAGATCTATCACCTCGACCTTGATTGGAAGGCGAGTCACAGGTTGGTGGAACGAGAGCCAGCGCCCATGCTGAAGGGCCCAACGCAGGGTGCGGGTGGAAGTCGACGAGTACGGAGGAAATCGTGAACGCGAAGCTTTCGTTGCGCCTGCTGCAGATTGTGCTGGGAGTCGTGCTGTTGCTGTACAGCGTGGAGTTGGTGATCGAGCAACTCCATGCCGCACGTCATGGTCCGGCATTCTTTCTTCTCTTGATTTTGGGAATTGTTGAAGCAGTGGCGGCGCTGGTCTTCCTGTTTGCGCCTCCGATCGGTGGGCCGGTGCTTCTGGCTACCTTCGCTCCGGCGGCTGCGGTCCACATTTTGCACGGGCAGGCTGGGCACGTCGGCGTACTCCTGATTTACGCGGCAGCAGTGATAGCGGTCATGAGCGGCAAGAGAAGTTGAAAGGGTGACGTTCGATGAGCAATGATGCCGCTGCGGAAGCTATCTGATGGGCGAAGATGATTTTGTAGCGGCAGTGGAGGAAAGCCGCTATGCGAATGCGGAGTTCCATCATGCAGACCATCTTCGCCTCGCGTGGATTTATGTGTGGCGGTATGGAGCGCGTGAAGCCGAGGAGCGCATTGCCGAGACGATCCGGCGATTCGCCATCAGTCACGGTCACGAAAGCAAATATCATGAAACGCTGACGCGCGCCTGGCTGCGGCTGGTGGCGGCGGCGCTGAAACTGACACCAGGAGCAACAACGTTCGATGAGTTTCTCGGTAAACACGGCTGGCTGCTCGACCGGAGCGCATTATCGGCTTTTTATTCAGGGATGCGCCTTTCGAGTGAAGTTGCGCGATGCGGATGGGCTGACCCGGATCGCATGCCTTTGCCCTATTCGTGCGCAGACGGCGGTTTCGACCTGGTCGCGAAGAAGGAATAGATCTTCGAAGGACCGCTTTTTTGTCGGATCGGGATCCTCGCATCTCACCGAGTGGAGCATATCGAAGGTCGGACCTGCGATGCCGAATTATCGAATCGCGCCGCTAATTCCCCGTGTCGTCAACGAGCGCCTTATCACAAATCACTCGTCGAGCGGTTGATCGATAACGGTATTTGGCTTCGAGTTAGCGATGTAAATGAACAGCACTCCCGTCAGCACCTTCTCCTATCTCAATAGCCGTAAGCGCTTGAGATGCGCGGACGCAGCGAGACTCCCTTGTCCGATAGTAGCCGCAGAGGCAGAGATCAGGGCAGAGAAATGGCGCGCGATTGTCGCCATCCTCGACTTACTGGCCCGAAAGAAACTGGCCACCGTCTACATCGGAGCGCCGGCCGCACCGTGCAATCTACTCCCCAATGCGTCTTGAGAAGTCCAGTTTAATTCTCCATTTCCGCTAGCGCCTTGCCGCTACGTCGGACGCGGTGGCCACCATTCGCGACGAGGGCTTTTGGGATCATGGGCATATTGCTCTCCGAGCCCGGCGACGAGATAATCGCGGCTTATCCGGCGAAATTTTTGGACGACGCCCGGAGCGTTCTCCCCCCGAGTATCCCTTGTATAGTGGACTGTCCGCTGAGAAGCTAATGACCACGAGAGAAAACCCAGTTTGGTGCGAACTCCGGAAAACGTTTCCCAGGCACATCGGGGCGGATAAAGACGGTCGGCAGTTCCACCTGACATGTTCGAGGGAAAAGAGCAGATGAGAGGAAGAATCGCGCGACTTGCAGTGCTGGCGGGAGCAGCTGTCTGCCTGGGTAGCATGGCGGGGAGGAGTCAGAGCAGCGACAAGCCTGTTCCGCAACAAATTGCAGTGAGCATCGATGTGCGGCAGACGAGTGAGCCGGTTTCGAAGTATGAGTTCGGCATGTTTATCGAGCACATCGGGTCGCTGATTTATCGGAGCCTCTGGTCGGAGATGCTCGATGATCGCAAATTCTATTTCCCAATAGACTCACAGCCAGAGGCAACCGGGCCACGGGCAGGCTTTCCGGGAATGCGTCTGCGCAAATGGCGTCCGGTCGGTCCTGACACCGCTGTGACGATGGACAAGGAAGATCCTTTCGTGGGCGACCAGAGCCCGCGCATCGGGCTCGACTCTTCGATGCCGCACGGCATCCGCCAGTCCGGCTTCGCGCTGATGGCGGGGAAGAAGTACATCGGCCGCATCTGGCTGCGCGGCACACCGGGCGCAAAGGTGAAGGTATCGCTCATCTGGGGCGAGGGAGAGCATGACCGGCAGACCGTCGCGATTGCGGCGCTTCCCTCGACTTACCGGAAATTTCCACTCAGCTTCAGCTCTCCGGCGAACTCCACCGACGCAGCCCTCGAAATCACAGGCGCGGGCAGCGGCGCCTTCCACATCGGTACGATCTCGCTGATGCCTGCAGATAATATCGATGGCTTCCGCCCCGATACAACCGCGCTTCTGCGCCAGCTGCACTCGGGCATGTGGAGGCTGCCGGGCGGCAATTTCCTCTCCGACTGGAGCTGGTACGATGGCATCGGCGACCCGGATAAGCGTCAGCCGACTTTTGACTATGCCTGGAATGCGATGCAGTCCAACGATGTGGGCATGGACGAGTTCATGACGCTGTGCCGGCTGATCGGCACCGAGCCTTACATCACGGTCAACGCTGGTTTCGGCGACGCACATTCGGCGGGAGAAGAAGTTGAGTACATGAATGGCGCGGTGACCACGCGCCTGGGCGCGCTGCGCGCCCGCAACGGCCATCCGGAGCCTTACCACGTTCGGTACTGGGATATTGGCAACGAGCCTTACGGCGTGTGGCAGCTGGGCCGCACGGATCTGAAGTATTACGTCCTCAAACACAACGAATTCGCGAAGGCAATGCGCGCGGCTGACCCATCGATCACGCTACTCGCGTCCGGCAACATGCCTCTGGCCATGGACCTGACCGGCGAGATGCGCGCGCACGACGCGGATAACCTCAAAGCTGTCGAAGGCACACCGGTCGACTGGACGGGCGGCCTGCTTCAGGACAGCTGGGGCAACTTCTCCGGCATCACGCAGCACTGGTACGCGCAGCCGGGCCGGCACTTCGATATCGAGAAGGCCAGGAATTTGCCGCTCGACGCGCCCACCGACGCCGGCTACGACAAGATAGACCAGACGACGCTGGAATATGCGCGCTATCCCGCCAACATCGTGCACCTTTATCAGCAAACATGGCGCCGGTTTCAGGAACGTTTCCCGGCGATGGTTGCGAACCATATCTTTCTGTCGATTGACGAGTACGCCTACTTTGGCGGAGGCTTCAATCGCGCGCCGGATCTGAAGCTCGCTCTCGCCTACGGGATGATCTTCAACGAAATGCTCCGGCATACAGATTTCCTGAAGATGTCTGCCCACACCATGGGCGTCTCTACGCTGGACTACACGCCCACAGCCGCGACCCTGAACACCACAGGGCTGATGTTCAAGCTGTACGGTTCGCATTTCGTCGACGGTTCGGTTCCCGTCGCCCTCACAGGGAATTCGCCTCAGCCATCGCCGCAGTATCCGGCAGGCGGCGACCAGCCGGAGACTAACTCGGGCAGCCCGACCTATCCGCTCGATATGTTCGCCGCGCTCACTCCCGACCGCAAATTCCTCATGGTCTCGGTGGTGAATGCGACCGACAAGGAACAGCGGTTCGATCTTAGCGTTGCTGGCGCGCGGGTCTCGGGGCCGTCTAGACTCTGGCAATTGACGGGGGAGAGCCTCGAAGCGTCGGATCGCGTCGGGCAACCGCCGGAGGTCGTTGTGAAGGAGAGCTCGATCGGGGACGATCCGCTCACGCTGACGGTGGCGCCGATCAGCGTCAACATCTACCAGTTTCCCGTAACAGAGACGACTCACTAGAGGCGCTGCGGCTTGCTTCGCCGGCGCAAATCGGCCGAGCAGATCGTATTGCTTTGGCCATCCGGTTCTCAACTTCGAGAAAGAAGGCCACGCATGAGATTGTATAGATTCCTGATTCCTTCCTTAATCGCCTGCTGTGCGACCATGCCGGCCCGGGCGCAGACGGGAACGTCCTGTTCCGATCTCACCACCGTGAAAATCGACGGCGTCGACATCGCGGGTGCCACAGAAGTCCCGGCGAACACCCCGATTCCGTCTTCATATCCGCGCTACTCCGGCTCGCTGCCGGCTCATTGTCGCGTGGAAGGCGTGATTCACCGGCGCAAGGGCGTTGACGGCATCGAGTACGGCATCGGCTTTGCGGTCGCCTTGCCGGAGAAGGATGTCTGGAACGGCGACTTCATGATGCAGGGCGGAGGCGGGGGCAATGGCGTGGTGAACTATCCCGCTGGAGCGTCGTATACGGGCGAAAAATCGGCTCTCGAGCGCGGATTCGCGGTGGCCAGCACGGACACCGGACATAAGGCCCGGACCGGCGGCTTCGACTTTTCGTTCATGCGCGATCAGCAGGCGTATCTCGACTTCGCCTATCAGGCCAACGCCGAAGTGGCCAGCGTCGCGAAGCAGATTATTGCCCGCTACTACGCCAGGCCGGCGTGGTACTCATATTTTGTGGGCTGCTCTACGGGAGGTCGCGAAGGCATGATCCTCTCGCAGCGCTTCCCCACAGTATTCAACGGCATAGTCGTCGGCGATCCAGCCATGCGCACCGGCCTCTCCAATCTCGCCATCGGCCAGTGGATTCCGGTGGCTTACAACCAGGTCGCGCCGAAGGACGCATCCGGCAAGCCGGAGATCGACAAGCTCTTCACCGAGGCGGACCGCAAGCTCTTCATGGACGCACTGATGAAGAAGTGCGACCCACTCGACGGAGTGACGGACGGAATGATCTTCGATCCTCTCGGCTGCCATTTCGACCCGGAGGAAATCGCCTGCAAACCCGGCCAAACCGAAGGCTGCATGACGCCGGAGAAGGTTGCGGCCATTAAAAAGGCCTTCGCCGGGCCGAAGAACGCTTACGGCACGCAGGTGTATCCGGGTTTTCTTTATGACGCTGGAATCGCGGCCTCCGGTCCGCTGCCGGGTTTGCTGAGCCCGCGATCCAGGGGTCTCTTCGGCCCAATCACAACGGCGACCACCCTCGATGTGGACAAGGCCGCTCTTCACGCCTCCGATCCGCTGGTCGAGCCGGCTTCGACCAATCTTTCCACTTTCTCGGGCGACGGAGGCAAGCTGATCTTCTTCCACGGTGACAGCGACCCGTGGTTCTCGCCCCTCGACACGTTCCAGTACTACCGATCGCTCGCCGAAACCAACGGCGGAGCCAAGGAGGTAGCCACGTGGAGTCGGTTCTTTTTCGTGCCGGGCATGAGTCACTGCGGCGGCGGTCCCTCGCTCGATCATTTCGATATGCTGAGCGAGGCGGTGGACTGGGTGGAAAAGGGAATCGCGCCAGAGTCGATCATCGCGACTGGCCCTGCATTTCCCGGACGCAGCCGCCCGCTCTGCGCTTACCCCAAACACGCGCAGTACAGCGGACACGGCAACACGGAGGCTGCCAGCAACTTTGTGTGCCAGTAGAACAAACCGCGCCGCAATTGCCGCGGAGGGAACACACGGACCTGAACAGTGGAGTCCGCTAGCCGGAAGCAGAGTTGAACTGACGAAGCCTGGATACATCGTTGTTGTGGTCTCCGCCCTCCTTTTCCGGTCCCTCGTTGACATTCTTAGCCCACGTAATTTAGCTTTTGGTCAATTTAGGTATCGTTAACTGAATCGTTCACCGATGCTGGAGCGACCCGCCGGTAAAGAACAGTCTCGCTGCCGGAATAGCCGTCCCGCCACCTTCGATTCTACGGTCCTGCCTGGAGAGAGCAATGAAGAGAGGTGCAGTTCGTTTTGTGGCTAGCTTTGCCACCTGCATAGCAGCGTTCGCCTGCGTGGCCTTTATGGCCTGCGGAAAGGCGCAGGAGACTTCCACGCCGCCTTACCTGAACCCTGCTTTACCGCCCGCAGTGCGGGCGAGGGATCTGGTGAACCGTATGACGCTGGAAGAGAAAGCGTCGCAGCTTGTCAACCAGGCCCGCGCCATCCCGAGGCTCAATATCCCCGCCTACGACTGGTGGAGCGAGGCGCTGCACGGCGTCATCAACGATGGAGTCACGGAGTTTCCTGAGCCCATTGGCCTGGGAGCGACCTTCGATGCATCGGTCATTCACCAGATGGCCGAAGTCATCGGCATCGAGGGACGTATCAAGCATGAACAGGCAGTCCGTGAGAAACGCGCCAGCATGTTTTTTCAGGGACTTGATTTCTGGGCCCCCAATATCAATATCTTTCGAGATCCTCGCTGGGGCCGCGGCCAGGAGACTTACGGCGAAGACCCGTTCCTGACAGGGACAATGGGGGTTGCCTTTGTCACCGGCATGCAGGGCGATGATCCGAAATACTATCGCGCCATTGCGACGCCCAAACATTTCGCGGTACATAGTGGACCTGAATCTACTCGCCACACGGCGGACGTGAGCGTCAGCAAACACGACGAACTCGATACGTACCTGCCGGCCTTTCGTGCTGCCGTTACCGAAGGCAAAGCCGGCTCCGTCATGTGCGCTTACAACGACATCAACGGCGAGCCCGCCTGCGCCAACGACTTTCTGCTTGTGGATCAGCTTCGCGGCAAGTGGGGCTTTAAGGGTTACGTGGTTTCGGACTGCGGCGCAGTCGTCGACATTTATCGTAACCATCACTTCAAACCCTCACAGCCCGAGGCATCGGCTGTCAGTCTGCAGCGCGGTATGGACAATGAATGCGTCGACGGCCCCTACCTGGTGAGAGACAACAGCGACTACAAAGCCTATCTCGACGCCGCCAGACAGGGATACCTCAAAGAAAGTGACATCGATACTGCTCTGGTCCGCCTCTACACGGCTCGCATGCGCCTCGGGATGTTCGATCCTCCGCAACTGGACCCTTACTCGAACATCGACGAACGCGAACTGAGCAGCGCGGCACATCGCGAACTTGCTCTCCGAATTGCAAACGAATCCATGGTCCTGCTGAAGAATGACGGCACGCTGCCGCTCAGGACCAGCGGTATGAAGATTGCTGTCGTCGGTCCCCTTGCCAATCAGACAAAGGTTCTTCTCGGCAACTACAACGGTTCCCCCACCTACACCGTATCTATTCTCGACGGCATTCTCAGGGAGTTTTCGGGCGATACGGTCGCGTACGTGCCAGGTACGCAATTCCTCGCCCATAACGCTGATCCGGTTTCAGCTTCAGCCCTGACTGTGGATGGCAAACCCGGCCTCAGGGTGGGTTTCTCGAAGCTCGACATGAGCAACATCAACAACCCCGAGCTCATGAAACCTGTCGCGACGGGAATGGCGGCAACCCTCGATGCCTCGAGCCTTAAATTGCCGCCAGAGACCGCGACCGTGCATCCTCTTGTCATTCGCTATGACGGCTCGATCACGGCGCCGGAAACGGGCGACTACAACCTGGGTCTGAAAGCCAGTGGCTTCTTCCGGGTTCAACTCGACGGGAAGAACGTTACCAACTCATTCGGCGCGGATCCCAGCGTGGCTCGGCTTGGTCGCGTTCATCTTGAAGCGGGCAAACCCACGATTCTGCATGTGGACTACTCGCCTCGCGAAAACAGTAAGCCCAATGCGGTGCTGGAGTGGTCCAAAGTCGATTTGAGTCCCAACCCTGAAGCAATCGAGGCGGCGAAGAATGCCGATGTTGTCATTGCAGTGCTCGGCATCACGAGCGAGCTGGAAGGTGAAGAGATGCAGGTGAGCGAGCCCGGGTTCAAAGGGGGCGATCGCACGAGCCTCGACCTGTCGAAGCCGGAAGAAGATTTGCTGAAGGCCTTAACGGCGACGGGCAAACCGGTAGTTCTGGTCCTGACCAATGGCAGCGCCCTCGCGGTCAACTGCGCTAACGACCACGTCAACGCTATCCTCGATGCCTGGTATCCCGGTGAAGAGGGCGGCAATGCGGTTGCCGAAACTCTCTCCGGCAAGAACAACCCCGCGGGCCGGTTGCCTATCACCTTCTACAAAGGCGTCGAGCAGCTGCCACCTTTCGGGGATTACTCGATGGCAGGCCGGACTTATCGGTATTTCAAAGGAACACCGCTTTACCCCTTTGGCTATGGTCTGAGCTATACGAAATTCTCGTATAGTGATCTCCGGCTGCCATCCAGTCCGGTAGCAGCCGGTCAGCCGATGACCACCGAGGTGACCGTAACGAACAGCGGCGATCGCGCCGGTGACGAAGTCGCTCAGCTTTATCTCAGCTTTCCGGATGTGCCAGGTGTGCCCATCCGCGCGCTGCGGGGTTTCCACCGGGTACATCTCGATCCGGGGCAGTCGGAGAAAGTGCAGTTTGAACTGACGCCGCGCGATATGAGCATGGTTACGGCCGCAGGCGAGATCATTATTCCCCCCGGCACTTATGCGGTGTCGGCAGGAGAAGGCCAGCCCAATACCGGTGCCCCGGTGATCACGGGAAGTTTCAGGGTGCAGGGCACCACGACCCTTCCTGAATGACGCCTCGGGTCACAGGGAAAGCACTTCGTTGCTGAATGGGCAACTGGGAAACCGCGGCCCGCAGGCGGCCTTTATTTTTATGAGCGTCTATTGCGTTAGCCAATGCGATTTTAACGAGACGCGGTCGCGACGGACACTGTGGCTGAACTGCGGATAGGAGCACCACATGGATGAGAAGTATCGGATGTCTCGCCGGACCGCTCTGGCGCTGATGACGACGGTTGCAGGCGCGATCGTGGCAAACAGAAGTGCATTCGGGCTGATGATTGACGCCGTGGTGGCCGATGATTTTGTTGCGGGCAAAAGCTCGAAGCTCGTACCTTTCCCGATGCCAGAGGTGCGCCTGCTGGACGGACCCTTCACCCGGCAGGCCGACCTCAACCAGAATTACCTGGCCTCCCTGAGCACCGATCGCCTGTTACACAGCTTCCGTCTGACCGCCGGCATCACATCGACCGCGACTTCATACGGCGGGTGGGAAAAGGCGGACTGCGAACTGCGGGGGCACTTCAACGGCGGGCATTACCTCTCCGCGGTCGCCCTGGCATCTGCCAGTTCAGGGAATGACACGCTGCGAAAAAACGGCGACCTGATAGTAGCTGAACTGGCGAAGTGCCAGAAGGCGAACGGCAATGGATACCTCAGCGCATTTCCGGAGACAGGATTCGAACGGCTTGCCGCCGGAGGCCAATACTGGGCGCCCTTTTACACGTATCACAAGATCATGGCCGGCTTGCTCGATATGTATGTGCACACCGGCAACGAGCAGGCACTGCAAATCGCCGAGGGCATGGCGCGCTGGGTGCGCAGCTATTTCAAGGACATCAGTGAAGATCGCCGCATGTACATGCTGCGCACGGAATACGGCGGGATGAACGAAGTGCTGGCCAACCTGGCCGGGCTTACCGGACGCGAGCAGTATCTCGCAACGGCGCACTTATTCGAGCAGCCGATGTTCCTGGATCCGCTTGCAGCGCACGGTGACGAGCTGACCGGACTCCATGCGAATACCCATGTGCCGAAGGTCATCGGCGCGGCTCGAATGTACGAGTTGACCGGTGAGATCCGCTATCGCGATATTGCGAACTACTTTCTGGACGAGGTGCTGGCGGAGCGCAATTACGCGATCGGCAACTGCAGCGCAGATGAACATTGGAACAGCCAGGCGGGCGATCTGAAAGGCACGTTGCAGTATCACGATGCGGAGTGCTGCGTCGCCTACAACCTCATGAAGCTGGAGCGGCATGTGTTTGCCTGGACCGGGAATACGAAGTACATGGATGCTTATGAGCGAGCGCTGTGGAACTGCAGATTGGGTACGCAGAATCCGGACGGTCTGAAGCAATACTTCTTCCCGCTGGCTGCCGGTTACTGGCGACAGTACAACTCGGCCGACGGGTCGTTCTGGTGTTGCACTGGGACCGGAGCCGAGGAGTTCGCGAAATTTAACGACACGATCTACTTTCACGATGCCGATAGTGTCTGGGTGAATCAGTTTGTCCCTTCGGAAATGGAATGGAAGGAAAAGCAATTCGGATTGAGGCAGGAGACATCCTTTCCCGAGCAGCAGGGGACGACCCTGATCGTGAAAGTGAGCACGCCTCAACGGCGCACGTTATGTGTGAGAGTTCCCGGCTGGACGGCGCCTGGTGGATCGGTGCAAATCAACGGACGCGAACTGGAGGCGTTCGCAGAGCCGGGCAGCTACCTATTGCTCACTCGTGAGTGGCGGGATGGAGACAAGATTGAAGTGTCCCTGCCAATGCAGTTAACTTCGGAGCCGCTGGCGGGCGACCCGTCGACTCGGGCGGCACTGTACGGGCCGCTCGTGCTGGCAGCGAATATGGGACCCGGCCCGGAGGGTGCGCCGCTCAGAATCGGCAATGACGATCCCTGGGCGAAGGCAGCGCATTTGCCTCTGGCCGAACCGAACCCCGTTGTACAGGGAAATGAAGTGGGCGAGTGGATGGAAGTTGCGTCGGCAAAAGACCTCAGCTTCAGATCCCGCGGAACCAGTGCGTTGGCGGTTAAGCCCTTGTGCCGCATTACAGATGAAAAATACGCGGTTTACTGGTCAACCGAGGAGAAAGGCTAGCAGAGAAGCGATTCAGTCCATCGGCAACCGCCAAGTCGGCAATCGGGATAGGGCACTCAGCGACTGTAGCCAAGGCGTTGCCGAGTGAAAGGCTTAGCTGATTTGCACGAATGATCGAGTCAGCTGATTCTGCTGGCTGGTAACGTGCAATGCCGCTAATGGATATTGCCCCGTCAGCCACGTACTAAAGAGGAGATAACGTGAGCAAGCGAGTGACGCGCCGACAGCTTCTGCGGGATATTGGGGCAGCGGGCGCGGGTACTCTTCTGACAGCCGGTCCAGGGAAGCCGCACCTTTCTGTGGAAACATTGCCTGCGCCGGCGCAGACGGGCCAACCCTCATCGCATCCTTCGCCCCTGCGGGAGCAAACGCCAGGCGGCGAACCAGCAGGAGAACTCCGCCACATTATCGGAGCCCCGTCTGCAGGTGACCTGGTGGAACTGGTTGCGGGGCAGATGGTCGTAACGTTCGATCGAAGATTCGGCTCAATTTTTTCGATTACGAGAAAAGGCGACGCGCTGGCCACGAACTTCGTGGGGAATCAGCTCAACACGCCCGGCGTGGATCTCTCCAATTCTCGGTTTACCGGGGATGTCGTCACATGTGTCTGGGACGTCACAGATACCAACCCGGCGCACCGCGATTGGACGCCGCGTTCAAACTTTGTCCTGAAAGGACGGTGGAGGAGGGAGCTCACAGGACGATCCGGAGATATCCGCCGGGTCAACTTCGACGGCACAACATTCTCGGTCGACTACGATGGTAGCTCCCGGAACGACGAGGGAATCCGCAGTTTCAGTCTCGCCATGAAGTACCGCACCGGAGATGGCGGGGCGTTGCTGTGGGATTGTGAGCTTGCCAACACCACGAATCAGATTCTCGAACTGGGCGAACTCGGCTTTCCCCTGACGGTGAATGATGACCAGGGTGAATACTACGTCGATCCGAAGACCGGCCTGCCGTTTCCGCCTGATGAGACCGAGGCGCCTCTGCGAGACCCGGCCGATTCCTTCGCTGTTATCCGGGAACAATACCCGCGAATTCAGAAGCTCTACCACGAGAAAAAGGTGATTGCTCATCACTATATAGGCGGGCACAGCTCGTATGTTCTGATTGAACGGCCGTTGGGCGACGCACCCTTCCTTCTTCTTCATGCCACCCAGGGCGGGGCATTTGAGTGCATCTATCGTGACGACAGCTCCTTTGGGAAGCAAGTGTACTGGTGGGATGGGCCGAACATCCTGGCCGTCCATTCGTGGGCGACAAAGAACCTGCGAGGATGGGATAAGAACCCCTGGATCAACGGACACACATCCCTGGTTCTACAGCCGGGAGAGAAATGGTCCTGTCAGTTGCGTTTTGTTTTCACAGATAGCTATGACGCAATTCGAGAAGAGCTCTACAAGGCCGGCAACCTCGGCATCAGAGTTCTGCCCTCAATGGTCGTTCAGGAAAACGATAATGTCTATGTCGAGCTGAACACACGATCCGATGTGGACAAGATCGATTATCTTTCCGACAACATTACGCTGAAAGAAAAGAAGCGCATTGAGGATAAGACTCTGCTGACGTTGTCGTTTCGCGGGCGAGGTCAAAAGAGCCTGAAGCTGCACTATGACGGGCGCTGGACGAATATTCACTTCTTCTGCATTGAGGACATAGCGGATCTCTTGAAGATCCGGGGACGATTTATCGTGGACAGAGAATTCTACGAGAATCCGCAGGATCCATATCATCGTAATCACATGTTCCTGCCGTTCGACCACCGTACAGGCAGCACATTTCTCGATTCGGACGAGGTATCGGAGGTAGGTGGAAGCGACGCCGAATTCGGCTTCTCTGAGCCGCTGTTCCTGGCTGAGAAGAACGTCTACTATCCCGCGCAGAGAGAAATAGAGGCACTCGAAACCTACATTAATGATTGCCTTTTCCGGTACATCCAGAACCCTGAGACATACGCGGTCAGGGCATCCCTATACTGGAAGCTGAGATACCCGTCGAGCCCATGGAGCCACTGGACTGTGGAGCGAGCTGAAGCGACCTATCGCGCGTACAACTACGCTCACGTCATGAATATCTATTACGCGATGTACCGGGTTGGAAAACGCTATGGATTGCTGACGCGCAGGACTCCGCAAGACTACTTAAGGATGGCCTATCGCACGGCTCTTTATATGTTCCAGACGGAGCCGTGGGGACACGTGGGCGTGATGGGTGGGTCGGGCGCCCTGCTGGTTCTCGATGACATAGCTCGCGAAGGCTGGCAGGAAGAACACGGCAGGCTTCTCGATCAGATCCGAAAGTGCAACCAGGCCTTTCTTGACGATCCATATCCTTACGCTTCGGAATACTCGGCCGATACCACCGCTCAGGAACAGGTCTACTTTTTCACGCGATATTTCGGTAATGTCGAGAAGAATCGTAAGACGGTGCAGGTAATCAAAGCACTTCGCGGGGGAAATCAGCCCGTGTGGTTCCAGTGCGGCAACGACAATAAAGGCGATCTGACCTGCTGGTACACCGAATCGACCAATGGCTGGGCACTGCTGCAGGCATTTCAGGATAACGGCGACATGGATACGTTCGTCAAAGGTTACTCCGGCCTAATGAGTGTCGAAGTCGACCTGCTTTCAGACGGGATGTGCTTTGCGCATTTCATTTCCACCCCGGGGGTCTTCGATTTTACGCCCCCGAGAACGCTGGATGGAGGGATCGCCCAGTTCGGTTTTCTGAAGGCTGCCAGCTCCTGGGTCATAGAGGACCCATCCTTCGGCTTGATCGGTTGCGGCTGTCACGTTGGAGCTTCAACAGCAGGCACCGTTGTCCATCCTCGAGATGGACTAAGAAAACGGGTGAGGCTCGTGCCGCAGAGGATCAATATCGAGGCAACCCAGGGAGAACTCGATACGGTGGTCATAAGCGATTCCGGTCATTCGTTGGAGTTGCACATGAGCGACTCGACTGGTGTTGTGAAAACGGCCGAGTTGCTGGTCGAAGGTCTGGCCGGAGGCTCCTATACAGTTCGATACGGGGCGGTGCAGAATCGAGTGCTGATTGCCGATTCTTTGACTCTTTCCATTCCCATCGCCGAAGCAAAACTCGTCAGGATCGAAAGAGTGTAGGTCGGGTTTGGTCCGACGCACGCGCCGCCAGCAATTTCGCATTCTGCTCGCCGGTCAACGCGTGCAACCAGCCTCTCTTCGTACTTCGCTATCATCGCTAAAACGTTAGGGTCTTAGGAAGCAGAACGC
>PMAM01000004.1 GCA_003152595.1 Acidobacterium sp. | reverse complement strand
GACCTCAATGCCTTGTGCCAATAGAGCGTCCGCAATCAGGGAGCGATGGCAGCGCCAGGGAACTGCTTCGGCGCACATCACTGCAATCCTCTCCTGCTTCGCAAGCTCGATTAGTTTATCCAAATTGTCCCGGAACTCAGACGTCTGCATGTAATCGGCAAAGCCACGGAAGCTGGAGTTATGCCATCCGGTGTTGAGGGAATCTTTCTGTGCATGCCGGAAGCCGCCCAGGCCGGGCATGTACCTGTAGTGAAGACGAGCGGAATGCAGGCTAACCGCCAATCGCTCCCGGTTAAACTGCGGGTTGTGGCGCGAACGCGGAACGGTGCGCACATCGACCAGCCGTCGCACATCGTGCGCCTTGAGAAGATCGATGAACTCGGCCACCGTGCGGGTAGAGTGCCCTATCGTCATGACAACCAGCGGTATTGGAGATAAGTGCCGCTTCATGCCAAACATCCGATACAACAATTCAACCTGCGCCTTTCAGTGGACTCACGGCGATCGCTCAGATGTTGACACTGAGAAATCAACCAACCGCGTGTCGTCGGATTCGTCCGGCTACTCGAACACGGGAGCATAGACGCAGTATCCTCTCGGTGGCGCAGGAAACTCAGCATTTCCGCCGGCGTCTGTTGTACGCTCATCGGGATGAGCCGTGTCATGGCCATCCCATGCCACCGGCTGGAACCGGCGGTTCGCCCACTTCGTCTTCACCGATGTGCCGCTCCACTGATTGCCAAGATTGTTCAGCACGTAAACCAGGCCGCCTTGCGCCTCCGTTCCTCCCCGCTGCATGAGGTACAGATCGGGATCGGCATGTAGTACGGAAGACTCCCCACCTGCGTAACGATGATGTGCGTCGATCAGAGCATCGATTCCATTTGGCGTGCCGGGCCGGGCCAGTTCGCAATTGAAGTAGTCCCACCAGAACACGCAGGGATAGCCGTCGCCAGTCAGAATAAACGAATAGCCGAGCATCTTGTCGTTGACGACCTCGTTGCCGGCCATGTCGTGGTTTTCCGTAAACGTGACGGCATTGAACGGCCGTCCGGCGGAAACGGACTCACCATCGGTCAGATTGCGCAGATCGTAGTTTGGTTCATCGCAAACGTCCTTGAGCTTGTACCGCAGCGGAAAATCGAACGCCGCAATCTGGTGATCGGTCACTTCGCGCATACGGTCCAGCCAACCGTCGATGTCCTCGGGCCCGGACCAATACTCTCCCACTACAAAGGGTGTGAACTCACGGCCATCTTTCTTCTGGTACTGATACTTCGCCAGCAGTCCGATAATCCATGCTCCGAAACCCTTCGCGAAATCGAACCGGAAGCCGTCACAGTCCAGATCCTCGATGACCATGCGGGAGTACTCGAACATTGCCTCATAGACGCGAGGGTTGCGATGGCACAGGTGCGCAAATCCCCCAAACCTCTCACCCTCGATCATCCTCCGTTCATACCGGCTCGGATGGAAGCAGTTCCAGTCACGCGGGAACTTTCCGCTTTTCGGATCGAACTTCGTCCATCGCTTCTTGCCGTCGAGCGGATTCGTCTCCTCCTCATCCGCGCCCGAATTATGGTTGATCACCATATCGGCGATCGCACGGATGTGGTGCTCGTGCATCACCTGGACCAACTTCACAAGCTCCTGACGATTGCCATACAGGGTCTTGACGGAGCCTTTCTGATCGAAGTCCCCAAGGTCAAAATAATCGTATGGATCGTAGCCGTTTGAATTCGGATTCGCAGCCTTGCTGAAAGGCGGCAGCCACAAGGAATTGATTCCGGAAGCCGCTAGCTGCGGAACTTTTTCCGCAACGAAGTTCCACCACTCCCCCCGCCTATTTTCTTTGAGCGGCGCATCCCAGTAGAACGCCTGCATCATGACGGCCATTCGCAACCCTCCGGTTCATTGGTTCACTCTCCGTCTTCGGCATCGCGAGGAACTGAGCGAGGGAGTCACAGGCGTGGCGATGCTTCAATCGACGGCTGTCTTAACGCCTACAGCGAGTGAGGCAGCAACGAATCGCCCGCGCACATCGTGAACGCCCCTTTCAGGTGACCGCAGATTCCCCGAGGCCGACTGAACCCTGCTACAGCACGCGAGAGTAGAAACCTTCGTTGTGATGTCCCACGACCGGGACCTGTTTATCCGCACGTCAGCCGGGAGGGAGATTTCCTGCATCCGGGCTTCGAGGTGATTTGAAAACATGATGTCAATGCATCCTCCTTCATCTTCTGGCTATTATCGAAAAGAGTTCGGCCATCCTTCGAAGTACTGCTTACCCATCGCACGATTACCGATCACGGCGAGCAGTGTTGTTATGCATGCGCGTCGCCGAAGCTTCCCGAGGCGGATTATTGCGATTTTGATGGGCCCATAAGCCATGTTCAGAACTCTCGTCGGACACCAGAGAGGGCTGAGCTTGGCCTGCAGCTACTCTTTTCGCTCTCTTCGTAGATGGAGAATATCGTTCGAACGACTCTCTTTCGGCGGCTAACCAATCATCGATGTCATGGCCATTGTCGCCGCCACGGGTGAGATAAATCTCATATGCTCGTCGCGCGATTTGCTCTTCGGTTGGCGATTTTTCACTTACGCCAGTCATTGTCCGCATCCTTTCTACCTTGGGTGGATTCTGAGGTTCTCTTACAAGGCCCTTGAGTTCATGAAGACTCCAGCACGCCAACGGCGTGGCGGATCAACATTGCGCGTAGGATTGTTGCGCCATCGTCCAAGATCTAACCTGCTTTGGCTGCTCTCGTGTTCCGCCGCAGCATTGCTTTGCTCAATCGGCTCTGCCGACATCGATCTAATCGTTGAGCTCCGCTCCGTCTTGACGCCCCGCGCTTCATTGAATACCGTAAGCTTTCTCTCGAATCCGTTCTTCTACTGGTTAATTCTCGCTCCTCGCTATTTCCCATACCGGTCAATTTTGCTCAGATTTTGCCGTCCTGTGATTGGCCCGATTCTGATTCACATTGCCAGGGGATCGAAAACCGCTGTACTCAACAAATCTGACTTTGCGAATCGCTTTCCGCTCCTGATCCAGAGAACGGCTAGTACTTGAATAGCAGCAACCTTTCAAGACTCCACAGCCAGAGCTGCCTGTGAGATGACCAAGAGAATGGCCATTTGAGGAAGAAGCGACGGCGCGCTAAATCCTTCTTCTGATCCTTCGCTACGCGGAAGCCGGCTGCCGATCCACGAATCGTGATATACATTACGACTTGTGGAGAGTGCTTATGAATGCCCGCGACAAAAAGTTAGTGGGCCGCTTGCGCGATGGAGTCGCTCANNTTTGTCCGCATTAACGCAGCTCTGAAGGTGATTGATGGCCATTTGGCAAACGAGCACATCGGCCAGACACTCCGAGAAGTGATTCCCGAGCAGGCTTCAGTCCTCGAACCGTTATGCCGCGAGGTCCTTCAGAACCAAATACCAATTCTCAACGTTCAGATCGGTGGCGTTCCGGTGCACGGGCACGCCAACGCACGAGTTTGCTTGGCAAGTCTTTACGCCGTTCGTCCCGATGGGAAGACGTTGAACCTCGGGCTCCTCATCAGGGACGTCAGTTCGTACAAGTTGGAGACGATCGGCCACTTTAGTTCCCTGATGACCGAGGACTTCAACACAGTTTTATCGGCCATTGCTGGGAGCTTCAACGTAAGTCTTGATAATCTGTCAGAGACTCATCCTGCGTTCACTGGCCTCAAGAAGGCACTGCAATCCAGCGAGAAAAGCGCACAGTTGATCCGGCACCTGCTGGCCCTCGCCGGCAAAGGTGGGCCTCTCCTCACCGGCCGTGAACAACAAATTTTGCAGCTGATTGCAGACGGCAAGAGCTCCCAACTAATTGCAAAAGCTCTGAGAATAAGCTTCAAGACCGTGGCCGCACATCGCTCCGCCATTATGAAGAAACTTGACGCTCATGAGGCCGCCAGCCTGATACGGCACGCCATCCGGCAGGGTCTGATCCAGCCTTGATGAGCGCTCAACACATGACCTATACGCGCCTACGTCGGTGCGCACCATTTCTCCCTTGGCGTCCATCAATAAACCCTTGCGCTAGAGGCACATCCGGGTAGCCAAGGAGTTCAGCTAACTTTTTATCGCCAATGCGTTTTACCTTGGGTAGCCGACTGATAGCGCGTTAGCTCTTCGCTATGTTATACAAAAAAGATGGCTGTACGACTGAGGCCAAATTGCCGATGCTCTTCGAAATGCGAGAAGCGCACGAACGATCTTCTTCGATTCAACCGATCACTTCGGAAACACGGGAAGATCACCGGACCCGGCTCCACGCTTCACAACTCGATGCGCTTTTGCGAGGCGAGATCATCCAGTCCTTCTTCAAACGATAAATAGCAGTCGATCCCCGAAAGACGTGATCGATGGAAAAGCGAGGCCCACGAGTACTCCTTGTTGACGACGAAGAGCCGATCCAACAGGCTCTCAATATCAGACTGACGCCAGCAGGCTACATCCGTTTTTCAAGTCCGCAACGGGAAAGAGGTTCTGCGGAGAATTCAGTCGATCCGGCCCGATCTGATTCTTCTCGATCCCGGTTTGGCCGACATAGATGGTAAGGAAGTCATCCGCGAGGCCGCGCCACCCTGAGCCATCTGCGCTTCAAATTAAACGCGGACCCTCTGAGCTCTCCCCCGGCGACACCGCATTCTGGAAGATAACATTCAGATGAGTGAGCTAAGAAACATTCCATTCGACGCCGCCGTCTTTCTGGCGAAAGCTGGACCGGGACGAAGAATCGTCCAATTGAAACCAAAGCAGTTCTTCTTTTCGCAAGGAGATCCTGCGAACGCTGTTTTCTATATTCAGGAGGGTCGCGCAAAACTCACTGTCATTTCGAAAAGCGGTAAAGAAGCCACAATCGCGCTTCTCTCCCTAGGCGACTTCGGCGGAGAGAAATCGATCGCAGCAGTGCCCGGGCTGCGTTTGGCGACCCTCACCGCCATTACCGCCTGTACGGCGCTCAGGATAGAGAGGGCGGAGATGATCCGAGTGCTGCACGAGGAGCTTTCGTTCTCCGACCTGTTCTTAAAGTTTCTGCTGGCCCGCAGTATGCGAATCCAGGCCGATCTTGTCGATCAGNNTTCAACTCCAGCGAAAAGCGTCTGGCGAGAATTCTCCTGTTGATGGCGGAATTTGGCAAGCCGGGAAAACCGGACACATTGATTCCGCAGATCACCCAGGATATGCTGGCGGAGATGGTCGGAACCACCCGGTCCCGCGTCAGCTTCTTCATGAATCGCTTTCGCAAGCTCGGATTTATTGATTACAACCGTGGTATCCGAGTGCACAAGTCGCTGCTCCACGTCGTTCTGCACGACTAAACGATCCGCAAAAGCCTCTCAAGCCTCCTTCCGACCCTCCCCAGAGTGCATCAAACTTGGGCCAATCACTGCTGGAGCAATCTGAGCAAAATTGACCGGCATCGAAATTGGTGCAGACAGACACTAAAGCAATGGAAGGAAAGATTCGACAGAGATTGCTTGACATTCATGGAGCACGGGAAAGCCGACAAGTCCCCGCAATGTCCGGCATCGCTGCTTCGAAGAGCGATGCGGCTTTTTCAATCACGGCGGAGGAATCACGGAGGACGCATTGGCCACCATGGTTTTCAAATCATTTCCAAGCCCGGATGCAGGAGATCCTCCTTCCGGCCGGAATACAGATAAATGGGTCCCTGCCGTGGGATATCAGCATCCACAACGAGAGCTTCTATCCCCGAGTGCTGCGACAAGGCTCAGTCGGTCTCGGCGAATCTTACATGGATGGCTGGTGGGACTGCCGGGAGCTCGATCAGTTCTTTTTCAAACTCTTTACAGCCGGCCTCGACCGGCGCACAGCCCTGAGTTGGCGCGCGCTATCGCTGTTTCTGAAATCTATCGTTCTGAACCCGCAGACGAAATCGCGTTCCACCAAAGTTTCCAGGGAACACTACGACCTGGGCAACGAACTCTTTCATGTCATGCTTGACCGGCGCATGGTCTACACCTGCGGCCGGTGGAAACAGGCCACGAATCTCGACGAAGCTCAGGAAGCCAAACTCGATTTTGTCTGTCAGAAGCTTGACCTCAAGCCTGGGATGAAGGTGCTCGACATCGGCTGCGGGTGGGGCAGCTTCGCTAAATTTGCGGCGGAGATGTACGGAGTCAATGTAGTTGGCATTACGCTTTCGCCGCAGCAGCTGGAGTTCGCGCGGTCGTTCTGCGCCGGCTTACCGGTGGAACTGCACCTTGCGGACTATCGCGATCTCCACGACTCATTTGATTGTGTTGTTTCGCTAGGCATGTTCGAGCACGTCGGCTACAAAAATTACAGGACGTTCTTCGACGTGGCTCGCCGACTTCTCCACGATACGGGCAAACTGTTCCTGGCCACAATTGGTTCGAACCGCTCCGTCCGCACTACCGACCCGTGGATCGAACGGTACATCTTCCCAAATTCCCACCTTCCGTCTATTTCTCAGATTGGAGCGGCTATAAGAGAGTATTTCGTGGTCGAAGAATGGCAGAATTGGGCTCCGGACTATGACCGAACGTTGATGGCATGGTTCCACAATTTCGAAGCCAACTGGGAGGAGATTAAGGGGCATTACACCGAACGATTCCATCGAATGTGGAGATTTTATCTGCTTGCCAGCGCTGGATCGTTTCGCGCTCATCATCTGCCGGTTTGGCAAATCTTACTTTCTCCTGTCGGCCAAGCGAGTAAAGTGACGTCTTCAGTACCGCTTGTCGAGAACTGAAGCGAAAACAACAAGAGGTCCCTCTTCTGCGAACAGGAAGTTCATCGGAAACACAGCCTGCGACTTTGCTCGAACCCGGATAGCCGGATCCAATCGAATGCAGCAGGGGATGAGAGGTAATTGAAATGAGAAAAAGCAATTCCTTTTCCGCACTCGTATTCGTTGTGATCGCCGGCATTGGCGCGGCAATTGCCTATTTCGCACATCTGGCGGCAGACAACGCGGCCGGCATAGCGATATTCTGCGCTGCAATTGTCGTTGCCTTCATCGTTTCGTCCGCGATCCAGGTCGCGGATCAATGGAGCAAGGCCGTCGTTCTGCGGCTGGGCAAGTTTCGCTCCCTGGAGGGACCGGGTCTCTTCTTTATTATTCCGCTGATCGAAAACATTCCGTACTGGCTCGACACGCGCGTTCTTACCAGCTCTTTCAAAGCGGAGAAAACGTTGACGAAAGACACTGTCCCGGTGGATGTGGATGCCGTGCTGTTCTGGAAGATCATCGATCCGAAGAAAGCGGCTCTCGATGTGGCGGACTACCAGAGCGCAATCAGCTGGGCCTCGCAAACGGCATTGCGCGACGTGATCGGCAAGACCATGCTTTCGGAGATGCTGGAAGGCCGGGACAAGATCAGCAGTGTGCTGCAGGCGATTATCGATGAGCGCACGGAACCATGGGGCATTAACGTGATCTCGGTCGAGGTGAAGGATGTATTGATTCCGCCGGCTCTGGAAAATGCGATGTCCATGCAGGCTCAGGCGGAGAGGGAACGTCAGGCACGCGTCATCCTTGGCGATTCGGAGCGTCAGGTGGCGGAGAAGTTTGTTGAAGCCGCCAGAACTTATGCCAACGATCCCATCGCCTTCCATCTGCGCGGCATGAACATGCTGTACGAAGGACTGAAGCAAAACTCGACCATCGTCATCGTTCCGAGTTCCGCCATTGAGACGATGCAGCTGGGTGGCGTTGCCGGGATGACCGCTCTGACCCTGGGGATCGGTCAGGAAAACGCAAACAAAGCGCAGGCCGCGCGCAATGGCCACAGTAGCGCCCTGCCTGCTACCGAAGACGAATTGCAGCCCGCATGACCGACAGCGGAACGACTCACTCGCACCATGAGGAAGGACCGCGTCCGAGTCGCACTCAGGAAGGCCGGCCCTGGTGGATGCGCGCCCATCGGGACTGGCGCTTCTGGGTCGCGGTATTCTGCATCGCCGCGGCCCTGTTCGTCTACATAACGAGTGTCGACTCATCGCTTGTGCCAGGCAGGCGCCATCACGCGACAATCCCTGCCGGGCAATAGGGAGTTCTTCGATTGTCGCGCTGGAAAGCTCCAACAATTATCTGACGGGCGGACGGATCGGGGCCATCCACTTCCGCTGAAGGATCACAGCAACGAGGCGCAACCGTGGAGCACACCGTTCTATACCCGCTGCGATTTGAGCCTATCTATCAGTACCGGCTCTGGGGTGGCCGCAGATTAGCAGATTTGCTTAGCGCGCCAATGCCGAACGGTCCGATCGGCGAAGCCTGGGTGCTCAGCGACCGCGAAGACCATGCCAGCATAGTGGACAACGGCCCGCTCAAAGGGCAGACCATCGGTCAATTGATGGCCGAGTTTCCAGTACAGATGATGGGTAGGTTGTTGCGGCGGTTTCGGCGATTCCCGCTGCTTCTGAAGTTTCTTGATGCGCATGAAATGCTCTCGGTTCAGGTCCATCCTGGATATCCGGCCGATCAGCCTCTGCCAGAGGGCGAGAAGGAGAAGACGGAGGCATGGGTGGTGATCGACGCTGGGAAAGAGAGCCGCATTTATGCGGGACTCAAACCAGGCACCACTCCTGACATTCTCCGGCAATCGATCGCGAACGGAACTCTGGCGGACCATCTCGCATTCTTCACGCCCGAGCCCGGTGATAGTGTTTTCATCCCTGCTGGGACGGTGCACGCTCTGGGTGGCGATGTCGTGGTCTTTGAAATTCAACAGAACAGCGACATGACGTTCCGCCTGTACGACTGGGGCCATGTCGACACGAAGACCGGCAAGCCACGGGCACTCCAGGTAGATCAGGCATTGGGCTGCATTGACTTTGTAGACGGTGCCGCGGGACTCGTGAAGCCAGTGGTGGAAGCAGCAACTTCGGGACGTGAACTGGTCTTTGACTGCGAAGCGTTTCGGCTGTGGCGGTTGCGCAGCCAGTTGCCTTTTCCCGTTGGCGCTGCCGACGTCCCGCGGGTGCTGGTCTGCGTCGAGGGCGCCGGGCAGATTGACCACGACGGCGCGACCTATGCAATCGAAAGGGGCGAAGTGTGGCTGCTGCCTGCGGTTCTCGGCATTTGTCATTTTCGGCCCAGTGATGTAGTGAACTTGTTGGAGATTGCCTGCCCGGCGGGATGACGCCGGCATTGCAAATTGACTGGCAGCATGAACACTGCATATGGAGAGTGAATGAAGAAGCTCATCGTTTTCGATCTGGACGGAACACTCGCCAGGAGTAAGTCGTCTCTCGACGACGAAATGTCGGCACTCCTGACCGATCTTCTCTCGATCGTCAAAGTGGCTGTGATCTCCGGAGGCGCCTGGCCCCAGTTCGAGGGACAACTGCTCACCCATCTGCCTCACGACGAGCACCTGATGAATCTGTCTATCCTTCCGACTTGTGGAACGAAGTTCTTCCGCTACTCAGGCGAGTGGAAAAAGATCTATTCGGAAGATTTCACGGCGGAAGAAAAAGACAAGATCGTCAGTTCGCTGAAGAAAGCATTCGAGGCATCAGGATTCAAGGCCGATAAGGTGTGGGGAGAGGTCATCGAAGACCGGGGAAGCCAGATAACGCTGTCCGCGTTGGGTCAGCAGGCGCCGCTGGCAGAAAAGGAAAAGTGGGACCCGGATTTTGCGAAGCGTAAGAAGGTCAAAGCGATCCTGGACCCCTTAATTCCCGGGTTCTCCGTTCGGCTAGGGGGTGCTACTTCCATCGATGTCACGAAGCCAGGCATCGATAAGGCTTACGGAATCCGCAAGCTGCGCGATGTCCTCGGCATTTCTCTGAAAGAGATGATCTACATCGGCGATGCCTTGTTTGTGGGCGGGAATGACTATCCGGCGGAACAGGCAGGCGTGATCTCCATTCCGGTGCGCGGGCCCGAGGACACGAAGCGCGTGATCGAAGCCATCCTGGCTTGTTTAGGGGACNNCCAGGAGGTCGAGGGTGTCCTGAATCCGGCCGCCGCGCGCGGCCCGGATGGCCGGCTCTATCTCTTCCCTCGTCTGGTCGCAAAGGGAAACTACTCGCGCATCGGCATTGCGCGCGTGCGGTTCAATGAGGCCGGCGACCCGTCCGGCGTCGAGAGGCTCGGCATCGCGCTGGAGCCGGAAGCCGATTATGAGCTGCGACCCGACGGCGGAGGCGGTTGCGAGGATGCGCGCGTCACATTCGTGGAACCGCTCAAACGCTACATTATGACCTACACCGCCTATTCTCCCAATGGCCCGCGGATCGCACTGGCTCAATCGGAGGATCTCTTCCACTGGAAGCGTATGGGGCTGGCGACTTTTGCTCTATGGCGCAGTGTCGAATTAGGCGACGAGGACGACAAGGACGCCAGTTTCTTTCCCGTAGCGATTCCCAATCCGTCCGGGCATCCGGAGTTGGCTATGCTGCACCGGCCGCTCTTTTCCGGCACTCGTCCAGAGGAGATCGCCTGCAACGCCTCGCCTCGCGCACCGGATCTCGATCGCGAAAGCATCTGGATTTCCTATTGCCCACCGACGCTTGAGGGCTCGAATCCAGATCATCTTGGGCGGTTTACCTCTCATCACCGTCTCGCAACTCCGGTGTTCCCGTGGGAACAGCTCAAGATCGGTGCGGGAACTCCTCCTATCCTCACCCGTCACGGTTGGCTCATCCTCTATCACGGCGTAAGTGACCTGGCGGAGCCGAACAGCGAAGCGCACCAACTGTGCTACTCCGCCGGGGTGATGGTGCTGTCAGAGAAACATCCGCAGATGATCCGCTATCGCTCTGCGGAGCCGGTGTTGAAACCGGAGGGGCCGGCCGAACGCCACGGGATTATCGCTAACGTCGTCTTTCCCACGGGCATCGATCGCCGCGACGACCTAAGATTGCCGGACCGTTTCGATGTCTATTACGGGATGGCCGACGACCGCATTGGCGTGGCGCGCCTGAACTTGCCGTCTATGCTGCCAACAGGCAAAGGTAGCGACGCAGAGGAAGCAAACGCATGACGCATCCGTGGGACGATTTGCAGCGGAAGTGGCCCATCATCGTCTTTCATCGAGAGCGGTTGCTTCGGTGAAGTCTGCCGTCCAGTGCCAGTTCCTGATCTCTGGCATATCCTCGAGACACTGGCGAATATAGTCATGATGTCCATATAACTTCCTGTTGCAAATATCGATTGCGTTCGAAGCCTCAAAGCGGAGCCGCTGGATATTTCTTCAACGCGTCAAACGCCTTAAGGAAGAAAAGACATCTCATCCGCTCGATGGAGATACAGAGTTTCCCGGTTTGGATTCCGTTCGCAGATGTCACTCCAGATGTATCCGATTGACCAGCGGCCCGGATTGCAGAGTGAAAGGCTAAATATGAAGACGCAATAAAGTCAGGAGAGGGACATGCCACAAAGTACTCACGATCGAGCGGCAGAATTGCACAACCTTGCGTCGCATGCCAACACTGCGGCCGCCACCGGCCAGGACAAAGGCGACCATCTGGCCGCGCACGAACTCTCCAAACAGGCACATGAGCACTCAGTGAACGCACAGGAGCACGTCGAAGAGTTACGCACGAAAGACCTGAAACCCAGCGGAACCTAAACTGTCTCTCATCGCGTGGCGATACAAGTCTGTCCTTTGAGGTGCACAGACTTCCCTCAACGCGATTTGCAAGTTTCCCAGCACTAAAGTGCCTGTCGGAAGGAAGAGAAGAATCAAACAACAGGAGCCTTATATGAATTCACCGGCGAAATGCGCACGTCCCGCGTGCAACTGTATCCCCGCGGATGGGAAAAAGTACTGTAGCGCCGTCTGTGCCGACAGGCGCTCGAGTCCCGGAACCAGGCGAAAAGGTACCAGATGGAACTGTCGCACGATTGGGTTGAGCGGGATGCGGTTGGCAAGTCGGGCATAGAGTGCGCGGAGTTTTCAGCCCAGCTCCAGCATGCTCAAGGTTAGCTGTATTAAGTAACAATACCGAGGAGTTGGCTATGTATCACTATTACGGGTTCGGAATGCATGCCTATTGGTGGATGTTCTGGGTCATCCTATGGATGTTGTTCGTCTCATTCATGATGCCGGTGCGGCGAAGCAACTGGGCTAGTGTAGTGCGTCATGCA
>PMAM01000056.1 GCA_003152595.1 Acidobacterium sp. | reverse complement strand
CTGCTGGCGTGTCCAGTGCTGGGAGTGGACGCCGGTATCGACAACGAGCCGAATAGCGCGAAAGATGTCGGCTTCGAGGCGGCCGAAGTCGGAGTACGGATCCTGATAGAAACCGACATCTTTGCCGAGTTGCTCGGCGTAGAGGCCCCAGCCTTCGGTGAAGGCGGTGTAGTGCCCGTATTTGCGGAANNAGCGAGCGGTGCTCGAAGTCGTAGGTGTTCACGAATACAGTTCCGGGTCGGCTGCCGTCGGGCGTCCCCTGCTCGTAGTAAGCCGGCGCCTGATCTTTTTCCATGAACGCCGGGACAGCTTCCACCGTGAGCGGAGCTTTGGGCAGCCGGCCGAACAGATCGGGGAGTTTGGGACGCATCTTGTCGATATCGGCGCGGTAGGCGTCAAGAAGCTGCTCGCGGCTGGCGGGGTGGAGCTTGGGATTCGCGGCAATGGCGGCGCGCAGGTCCGCGGTTGTGGCGTACCCGAGCTTCTTCGCGATGACCAGCATGGCGGCTTCGTCCTGCGCGACCTGATCGACGCCGATCTGATGAATCTGCGCGGGCGTGAGATCGGTCGTCGTGCTCTGCTTTACGCGGAAAGCGTAGTACGCATCACCGTCCGGCAGCGCCCAGACGCCGGGATCGACGCGGCCGGCAGGGATATAGACTCTCTGGAGGAATTTCGCGAAGCGCTGGTACGCAGGGTAGACCTTCGCAATGGCGGTGAGGATGGCATCGTGGTAACGGGCCTGATCGGCGGCAGAGATTGATGCGGGGAATTTTTTCAACGGCAGAGCGAAGGGACTGTCTTCAGGCTTCTGCGCGAGAATCGCGTTGACCTGAACCAGCACTTTTTCGAGCAGATATTTCGGCGGCACGTGCTGGTCGTCCACTCCGGTGAGCATGTTGTCGGTGATCTGGCGGAAGGCAGCTGGGACTTTGCCGAGGCGCGCGATGTAGTCGTCGTAGTCCCTCGTGCCGGCAAAACGCAGCCGCGGAACCAGCTGCGGCAACGACAGATGAAGGCCGTTGAACTGATTGACGGGCATCTCCCACGGCTTGAACGCGGATTCTTCCTGATCCTCGGTGAGCTGGCGGATCATCAGGTCCCTGGAGAGAACCTCCTGGTCGGGCAGGCCCGTAGTATCGATGGCACTAAGGCGAAGGATGTAGTCGCGGCCGCGCGTGAGCCGCTGGTTGTATGCCTCGACGGTGTAGTCGCTGAGTTGGTCGTTGAAGCGATCATCGCCGATGGTGGAGGCAAACTCGGGCGAGTGGCTGAGGCGGTCTTCCCAGATCTGGGCAAAGAGGTCGTCGAGGGCTTTGCGGCGGGCTGTGACGTCGCCGGAGGTTTGCGCCGCCGGTGCATTTTGCGCCATTAATTGCGGAACGGCAGTTACGGCCAAAGGCGCCAGAAGGAGGAACGCGAAGGTGCGGAATTTCATCACTCCGTACAGGGTACAAGAGCAGCCTGTAGCCAGTGGCCGCGTCGCGATCAACGACGCATCACGCATTAGTCCGGAGTCTTCACGCCTTTGTGGAGCATAGCAATAGATTTCGTCAGTCGGGCGGCGCGGGTTTCGGCTTTCTTTGCCTCGGTGATCCAGCGAACGTATTCCTTACGATGCGTGTAGCTGAGCTTCTCAAAAACGGGNNGCCGCCTCATCTTTCCATAACTCGACCTTAACTTTGTCCCCGGGCTGCTTGCCGAGCTGCTCCCGCAACGCCTTGAGGATGCCGAGCATGTGCTGCGGCTGGCCGTACTTCACCAGGGAGCCGGTGTAAGGGATGCCGTCGAAAGTAGCCTGCACGGGAACGCGGCCCTTCGTCCCGAATTCTTTCTCGACGTCGTAGGGAAAGAGAATGTAGGCGCCGCCACCGCCAACCGAAGCAGCCTCGATCGTGGCCGTGAAGGAGTATTTCTTCATGCCCGCCAGATTAGCAAGACCGGCAGCCGGCTTCAGCCAGCATGAGGCGGGTTCANNGCATGATCTCGCTCGTAACCCAGAGGGAGGCGAGAGTCGTTCGCATGCAGGTGTCCGCACGTAGAGTCGGAGAGCAACCGGCCGCGAATGACTCCTGGGGTCCGTCGACGCTTCGGAGTTTGCGGCTCACTCCGCGGCCGGGTCTGCGGGATGTTGGTCATCGAGCAAACGGTACAGCGTGGAACGACTGATGCCGAGCATCTTCGCGGCGCGGACCTTGTTGCCGTTGGCCTGGGCGAGAATCCGCGTTATGTGCCGCAGGATGGCCCGGTCGAGGTTGGGATCGTCGGCAAAGGGATCGACGATCACCGGTGCCGTGCCCGACGGGGCAGGCCAATGCAGCCGGGGAATGTCAATGGGGCGAATCCACTGGCCGGAGCACTCCAGTGCTGCGGCGGCAATCACAGATTCCAGCTCGCGCACGTTGCCCGGCCACGCGTATGACGCCAGGCGGGGAAGCACCCCGGCGGCGAATCCGCGTAGGGGGTTGTGGTGCTCCCGGCTCCAGTTGCGGAGGAAAAGACCCGCGAGCACGGGAATGTCGTCTTTACGATCCCGCAGGGTCGGAATGCCAAAGCGGACCGCGGTCAGATGGCTGGCGAGGTCGCCACGAAAGGCGCCGGAGCCAGCCAGACGACGGAGCGACTGCGTCGATCCAGCGACGATCTGCAGCGGCGCAGAGCTTTTGGTGGCCCGCATGCGCTCGTGAGCCGCTCGCTCAAGATAGTCGCGAAGCTGTCGCTGCTGGTCGGCAGAAAGTTCGTCGACCCGCGCAAGATAGAGGAGACCTCCGCCGGCTTCCTGCCAGAGTGAATGCGGAGCCTCGATGAATTCTGTGGCGATGGTGGGAACGAACGGACCGGAGGCCGCTGCGCCAATGTGGTGGAGCGTCTGCGCCGCCAGTAATTTGCCCGTGCCCTGCTCCCCTTCGATGTTCACCAGACGGAAATGCGGAGCTGTGCACCGCATGCGCTGGAAAAGATGCTGCATGACCGGGCTGCGGCCCACCATCCCGCCCAGCATCCAGCGTTCAGGCTGAACCATCAGGGGCTGCATAGCTTCGAAATCCAGAGGAACAGGAGCTTGACGTTCCTCATGGGCTGGGGCGACGACAATGGATGCCAGATTCACAATGCGTTCCGTCCTGCTGCAGGACATATCGGCAGGAACGCATTGAGGATGAACGAAGCTTCGCGCCCAGGCAGCCGCGGAACGACCCGCAGTGAGGCTTGTTATCCCGCCCAGTAGCTCCGGTCCAGCGTCCGGTATTGAATCGCTTCCGCGATGTGCGGAACCGCGAGCGAGGCCGCGCCCTCGAGGTCGGCGATGGTGCGGGCTACTTTGAGGATGCGGTCATGGGCGCGCGCCGTGAGCCCCTGTTGCAGCATGGCGCGCTCCAGCAGCTTTTCCGCTTCCGGGCTCAGCTCGCAGAAGGCGCGAATCTGGCGTGTTCCCATCTGCGCATTCGAGAAGATCTTCTCTTTCGCTGTGGCAAAACGTTGCTTCTGCCGCTCCCGCGCTGCAAGAACGCGCGCGCGGATCGTGGCGGAGTTTTCGATGGCTGCGGCGCCCCGCAGCTCCTTGTACTGGACCGCGGGCACTTCGATGTGGATGTCGATGCGATCCAGCAGCGGCCCGGATATTTTTGCCACGTAGCGCTGGATGATCGGCGGGGTGCAGTGGCATTCCCGCGCTTTGTCGTTGAAGTAGCCGCAGGGGCATCCCTGCGTTGCCTTTTTGCCATGCCGAGCTTCGGGCTGCAAAACCCAAGTCCGAGCAGTTCCCAAAGGAAATCAATACCTTAGGCGACCATATCCGCTCCCGCCGTTTGGACCTGAAACTCCTTCAAAGGCAGGTTGCGGATCAAATTGGTGTCAACGGAGCCACGATCACAAACTGGGAACGCAATGAATCCACCCCGGTCATTCGCTACATGCCGGCCATCATCCGGTTCCTTGGATATGACCCTCTCCCGCAAGCCAGTTCTCTTCCCGAGCGCCTTCTCGCGGCCCGCCGAGAACTCGGCCTGACCCAACGAGAGATGGCGGAGCGACTGGGAGTCGATCCATGCACGTTGCGGGACTGGGAGGCGGAACGGCACCAGCCCACCGAGAAGAGTCTGAGGTTGATCGCACAGGTTCTTGAGCGAATCTAGCGGGATCTACTGCAAATTGGAGGGGGCGAGACTCCTGCGGCGTCCAGCCAGCAGATCAGTTCCGCTATGCCAACTTTTCGGGACTTTTCCGACTTCGGTGAGCGCTTTGGCGATTTCGCATGATCCGAGAATCTTGGCTAGCGGCTTGGCGTTTCTCAGCCCTGATGTAGAGGCAACGCCCAGGACCACTCCCGCCTCTTTCTGGCGGGTCAGTCCATGAGAAGGGGTTCTCGCAACACTTGACCCGAATGGGGTGCATCGAAGCCTTCCATGAATTGAGCAAAACAGGACAGACGTGAGTCTTGAGTTAAGGCGATGATGGATCTGGCTTGAGCTTGGTTGGGCACAAGCGCGGAGAAGTCTGTCCCTAAAGTTGCGAACTATCCCAGGGACGGCTCGGGACTGCATTGTCGGCCACGCTGCGCGGAAGGCTCTGCCCAATGACGTTGTGATTGAGATGGAAGACCCTCGACGCAAGAGCCTGCGCATGACCTGGTGATTGAGGCTTCAGATGGGTCGCTGGTATTCGTGACGCGACCGGCAAATCGTTCGTGGGAGGAAATATGAAAGGCTTATTGGTAATGGTTTCGTTGCTTGCCATATGGCCGTGGGCTGGTTCTAAGGAATACCCCATGAGAGCTAGCAGCAGCACTCCGGCAGCGGCCGGGATTGTAAGAGTCCAGAAAGATAAGGGCAACGAAAACACGAAGCTCGATATTAAAGTATGGCATCTTGCCAATGCGTCGAGGCTGACTCCGACCGCGAATGTCTATATTGTTTGGTTTCGCACACGCGACGGAGCCACAGTGAAGCAGGGTGCTATCGGGGTAGACAAGAACCAGAAGGGCGAAGTGAAGTTGGTTACTGTCGCAAAGGACTTCGAGGTACTCATTACCGCGGAGCAAAGCGAAAGCGCGAATATGCCATCGGACTTCGAGGTCTTGCGTGCAGACGTAACCATACGCTGAAGCGCTGCTCATGCTGGAAGCGCACGGTAATGAGTGGTCCGGTTCACCTTGAGCAGATCGGCGGCATTCTGCCTGCCCTACCATTTCTCGATATGAGCAAAATGAGACTTCAGCGCGGATCACGAGCATCATCTGAAAGTGCGAATCGCACATCCAAATGTCGAAAGGAACTCCATGTCAAAAGAAGCAGCGCATCACCACACACAGGCAGCGGAACATCATGACCACGCTGCGCGCCACCACCGTGAAGCCGCCAAGCATCACATAGCTGGCAATCATGAGAAAGCTGCCCACCACGCGCACTTGGCACACGGGCACCTTGTTCATGCCACCGAGCACGCGGAGAACGCGGCGAAGGAGCATGTGAAGGCATACGGCACGAAGTAGAGACTTGTTTGGCTTTGCCAGCCGCTTTAAAGAAGTTAGTTGTTCTCAACCAGGCTAGTGCAGTGCGTCATGCAGATTGCCGATTATGAAGGGCAGCGCGGGCGCGCTTGACCTTCTCC
>PMAM01000108.1:26156-32249 GCA_003152595.1 Acidobacterium sp. | reverse complement strand
GCGCATGCATCGGCACATGCCCGAAGACATCGTGAAAAATGTCCGGCTCCGGCGTGTACTCCATCGACTCGCGGCTCCGGATGTAGGTGGTGGTTGGAAACTGCCGCGCCCCCAGCATCTCGAAAAACGCGTCGGGAGGCAGAAACCCGCTCACCGGCGTCGCGTTCCAACCGGTCCTGGGCGCGAGCCGCCGGTTCACCTCGGCCAGGTTCGGAATCGTGTCCTCTTTCAGCCCGATCTGCTCAAACCCGTTCAGATACTCCTCGGCCGCGTGCTCCCTGAGCTGCGGCATCCGCCGCCGCACCAGCTCCGCCCACACCGCATGCTGCTCCTCGTTATAAGCGTCCCACTTCTGCTGGATCAGATACGGCTCGGCGACGGTCAGCTTCCCGTCGGCCCGCTTCTGTGTCTCCGCCCCCGCAACCCCTGGTGGATTCATCCCCAACACCCCCGGCAAAACGTTAGAGAATTTCACCCGGCTCCCAGGAATGTCAAGGAGAGATGGGAGCAGGTAGTGGGTCAGCTTGAATTCGCAGTCTCTGAGCCCCAGCATGCGACACTTCACGCGGCTGACCAGCTCCTTCCCAAAGAAGATCGACAATCACTGGCACGCCGTTGCGCCGTACTTCGTTTACTACAACTTGTCGGGTGCATAAGACACTCCGCGTCACCCCAGCGATGGAGGCAGGCCTTGCAGATCATGTTTGGACATTGGAAGGATTAGTGGGATCATAGGACCTCAGGAGGCGTGATGGCTTACGGCGACCGCATGACGATTGGCATTAGGGATTTTGGGCGCAAGGTGGAGATCACTGTAAGAAGAGGAAAGATCGTTGAAGCGCCTGAATTGAAAAAAATCACTGTAGTGTATGCGGATGCCCCGACACGAATTCCAAAGGGCCGTCGAGTACCCAAGTCCTAAGAATCAAACTGACCCACTACTTGGAAGCACCGAAAGTTCACGACCCAGGGCGACGTTGAAAAGTTGCGGCGAGCACCTTCGGCAGAAGTCGGCGTCGTCGTCACCCTAATCCCTATCCCCCCGCTACTTGCTCCCCTTCTTTTTCGCCACCATCTGCGCCTTCTTCGGAGCCGGCTCCGTCACCGGCGGCAGATCATAAATCTCGATCACCCCATTCCGCAGCACCGCAAACCGCTTCCCATCCGGCGACAGCGCCACGTTCTGCCCCGCGGTCAGCACCGGGGACGCGTCCCGCACCAGCACCAGCTTCCCGCTCTCCGTGTCGTACACGCCCGCCAGCTGCGCCTGCACGTCCTCCGGATACAGCGCGTCGAACGTCGATATCGACCGGTTCACCTGCACCGACTCATACACGAACCGGCTCCCGTTCGCCGCCGAGTCGAACCATCCCCACACAAACCGGTTCTGCCAGTGATCCCGCCACAGCTCCCCATCCTTCGTCGAAACCGCGGTCACCTGCCGATCGTCCGCATCGCCGTAGCACCCCACCATCAGCACCACCGTTGCGCTCAGCGGCCGCGCCGAAGGCTGGCAGCTCGATCGCACCTCCGCCACCGTTTGCGGCTGGCCCTCGAACGGCACATCCCGCATCAGCCACGAGCCCTGCGCTCTCCCCTCCAGCAGATCCAGCAGACCATCGCCCATCAGCGGCAGCAGCGTCGGCACCCTGGCGCTCGATTCCGCCAGCGGCTTCTTCTCCCCCTGCGGAAACACCATCACCTTCACCGGCGGCCCACCCAGCAACTTCTGATCCTGAGTTTCGGCCCCCAGCTTGGCCGGATCGTTCGTCTCCACCGCCAGCAGCCCGCGGTCCGGCGAAACCTGCATTGCGCGAATCCCGGCATCGAACGTCATATACGGCTCCAGCTGCAGCGCCTGGTTCGTGATGAACAGCGAATCCCGCACCCGCACCAGGAATTCCCCATCCTTATACGGCCACAGATACTGCGAGCGATCGTGCATCCGCCACTGCGCCTGCTGCGCGACCGTCCCCGTCGCCAGATCCAGCACCACCGCCCGGATCTCCTGATCGTCGTCTCCCGGCGGATCGCCCGGCGCCCGCTTCAGCAATCCGCCCATGCGAAACGTGAACAGCAGATGATCGTCGTCGAAAAAGCCCATCGCCGCCGACGACAGCTTATAGGTCAGGTAGAACGCACCCGGCGGCCGATATCCCAGCGGACCCACCTCGATGCTCACCGCTGGCTTTGCCTCCGGCAAAGGCGGCGGCGGTGCCGCCTTCTTCTGCGCAAGCGTTGAGATCGGGAACAGCGCCGGGATTGCCAACAGCGCTGCCGTCGCCGCCCAGCCTGCCCGTTTCCCCGTCGCCCCGCACACCTTCAGCATCCTGCTTCCATTCTTCGCGCCCTACCCCCTTCAGAGCAACCGCAAAACAACCGCCGCGCAAAAATCCGCCGTTCCCTATACCATTTGACGGGGCGCCGCATTGTGCGTATAAAACGGTGTCTACAGGTTGCACGGAAGACTCTCCCCTGCCCCCGGGTGCGTCTTCGAGGCAGATCGCTTATGGCCCGAATGCAGGAAGCACGCGAAACATCCACGACTCGCCGCTCCCCTCGCTCCACCTCCAAACCCGCCGCAGCGTCGAGCGAAAATAAACAAATGCTTCAGGACTACCAGAACGCCCTCCAGCTCATGCAGCAGGGCAGGTACGAGAAAGCCCGCGTCCTGTTCGAAAAGCTCACCCCCCATGCCTCTCCGGAGATTCTCGAGCGCTGCCGCGTCTATCTCACTGTCTGCGAGCGCAACGTCCAGGAGGCCCCCCTCAGCTTCAAAACCACCGACGAGCAGTACGATTATGCCGTCTCTCTCCTCAACTCCGGCTCGTATGAGGAAGCCCGCGACCAGTTCGAGTCCATCCTCATCAAAGCCCCCGATGCCGACTACGCCCACTACGGCATGGCTCTGCTCAGCAGCATGACCGGCCAGGCTGAAGACGCCCTCGAGCATCTCAGCCGCGCCATCCAGATCAATCCCTCCAATCGCATCCAGGCGCGCTCCGATCCCGATTTCATCGACATGGCCGACGACCCTCGCTTCACCGAACTCCTCTACCCCGAGAGCAGCTAGCGGGAAGCGGGAAGTCGGAAGCGGGAAGGGGGAAGCCGGAAGCTGGAAGCCGGAAGCTAAAGCAGGAAAGCCGGGCAAGCCGGACGGCCAGGTTCACCCCACAGCAAGTAGCTAAAGCCTCCGCTGTCCAAACTTCAAGATGTCCGATGGTCTGCTTATCCACGAAAGTACTGCCGCAGACCGTTCTGGGAAAACGAGAGCACGACCTGCCAGATCCCCGTGGTCGCCACCCGGTGCCCACAACCTGGCCTGAGAATCCCGGCGTTCCAGGCGGGTTTGAACCGATTTGCCCACACCTGCCCTGAGAATCCGCCGTTCAAGGCTGGTTGGAAAATCCCGCCGTTCCAGGGATTCGACACACCCGCAAAATGCCGACGGCCAGGTTCACCCCACAGCAAGTAGCAAAAGCCTCCGCCGCCCAAACTTCAAGATGTCCGATAGTGTGCTGAACCCCGAAAGTACTGCCTCAGACCCGTTTTGGGAAAAGCCATGCCCACGACTCCCAGGTCCCAATAGCCGCCAATCGTTCAGGTGCCCGCATTTTGCCCGAGCGGATACGGAACCAAGCCAGACAAGTCGAATGAGGTGCCGGGTATTGGCAGCCCGGGGCCTCGTCCGGCGAGATCCCCGCCGACCGTTTTTCAGCGGACCGCTTCTCAGCCGACCGCTGTTCATCTGGCGGGTTTAGACTCATACCGGTAAGCCCAATCAACCCGGTGACCCTTAAAACCGCGAACTCAACCTCCTCCGCGGGCCTGCGCGTCGTCGCCATCGGTGGAGGAACCGGACTCTCCACCCTCCTGCGTGGCCTCAAGCTGCGTGTCCCGCACGCCGGTCTTCTCGCCCAGCCCGCCGCCAAGCCCCTCATCGCCGACCTCACCGCCGTCGTCACCGTCACCGACGATGGCGGCTCCAGCGGTCGTCTCCGCCGTGACTTCAACATGCTGCCCCCCGGCGACCTTCGCAACTGCATGGTCGCCCTTTCTGAAGACGAGCGCCTCATCTCCCGCCTCTTCCGCCACCGTTTCGACAAGGGTGACCTCGAAGGCCACAACTTCGGCAATCTCTTCATCGCCGCCCTCACCGAGATGACCGGCGACTTCGCCCAGGCCATCCGCCTTTCTGCGGACATCCTCGCCACCCGCGGCCACCTCTTCCCCGCCACNNGGCGAAACCAACATCACCGCCAGCCGCCAGCGCATCGTCGAGCTCATGCTCGAGCCGCCCGATCCGCCACCGCCGCCGGAAACCCTCGCCGCCATCGCCGCCGCCGACCTCATCACCATCGGACCTGGCTCGCTCTTCACTTCGATCATCACCAACCTGCTCGTCAAAGGCATCTCCGAAGCTCTCGCCACCGCCCAGGGCACGCGCGTCTTCATCTGCAACCTCATGACCCAGGCCAATGAGAGCCTGCACCTCACCGCCTCCCAGCACATCGAGCGCATCTACGAGCACGCCGGCCGCCCCATCTTCGACTACGCCCTCGTCAACACCGCGCCCGTTTCCGACGAGATCCGCGCCCGCTACGCCGCTGAAGGTGCCGAGATTACCATTGCCGACATCGACCGCATCGAGTCCCTGGGCATCCAGTGCATCACCGGCAATTTCGCCGCCGAAGGCGACGTCCTGCGCCATGCCGCCGACCGCGTCACCACCGCCCTTCTGTCTCTACCCGTCCGCACTCCCGCCGTCGCCGCCCGCTGATCCCGAGAATCATCCATGAGAACCCCCTGCGAGACCCTCAGCCGGTCCGCAGCAGCGAATGCTCTTTGCCAGGAACAAGCCAGGCCCTGGATCCTGGCCGCAACCATCCTTGCCTCCAGCATGGCCTTCATCGACAGCACTGCGATCAATGTCGCACTGCCTTCGCTGCAGAACAGCTTTCACGCCACGGTCATCGATGTGCAGTGGGTTGTCGAATCGTACGGACTGTTTCTCGGCGCGTTGATCCTTGCCGGCGGTTCCCTCGGCGATCTGTTGGGCCGCCGCCTCATCTTCATCCTCGGCACAGGCATCTTCGCCCTCGCCTCCGCCGCCTGCGCAGTGGCTCCGAGCGTTCAGATCCTGATCGTCGCGCGCAGCATTCAGGGAGTGGGTGCCGCGCTCCTGGTCCCGGGCAGCCTCGCCATCATCAGCGCATCCTTCGATGAGCAGAGTCGCGGTTCGGCCATCGGAACCTGGTCGGGATTCACCGCGATCACCACCGCCATTGGTCCGCTTCTGGGCGGATGGCTGGTTGAGCATGCTTCCTGGCGCTGGGTCTTCGTCATCAATCTCCCGCTCGCCGCCGCCGTCGCCGGAATTTCACTCTGGCGAATCCCGGAGAGCCGCAGTTCAATTGCCGCTCGGGTGGATTGGGTCGGATCGCTCCTCGCAACCCTCGGACTGGGTGGCCTGGTCTTTGCCTTCATCGAGTCGACCAGCCTCGGCTGGAGAAGCCCCCCGGTCTTCGGCAGTCTGATCGGTGCAGTTGTTTGTCTGCTGGGGTTTGCGGCGCTCGAAGCCAGCACTCCCTTTCCCATGGTTCCGCTCGCTCTGTTTCGGAACCGGAACTTTGCCGGTGCCAACCTGTTCACCCTGTTCCTCTATGCTGCGATCGGTATTTTCTTCTTCCTGCTTCCGCTCAACCTGATCCAGGTCCAGCGATACACGGCAACCGCCGCAGGCGCAGCCATGCTGCCCATGATTTTGCTCATGTTTCTTCTCTCCCGGTGGTCGGGCGGACTGGTTGCGCGCTTCGGGCCCAGAACGCCCCTGATCGTGGGTCCCCTCATCGTCGCGTTGGGCTTCCTTCTGTTTGCCCTTCCTTCTGTCCAGACGGAGTACTGGGTGAGTTTCTTCCCTGCGGTGGTGATCCTGGGGTTTGGCATGGCGGTCACGGTAGCTCCGCTGACCACCGACGTGATGAACGCAGTCGAGGAGGACCGCATCGGTACGGCATCCGGAATCAACAACGCCGTCGCGCGCGTGGCCGGAGTGCTGGGCATCGCCGTCCTCGGAATCGCGATGGTCTGGGC
>PMAM01000108.1:25323-26151 GCA_003152595.1 Acidobacterium sp. | reverse complement strand
GTCTTTGGATTTCGCATCGTGATGATGATCTGCGCAGCCCTCGCCCTGGCCAGCGCAATGGTCGCCTGGCGCATGGTGCCCGGCCCGGGAGATCTCCCCCAGCGCCCAACTCAGAACAGCCCACCCTGAGCCAGGTGCCTCATATCCAACCGGTTTTCGCAGATGTGGGAAGCTCCAATCCTCGCGCCATCCGAGCCGGTTCTGTTTTCTCCCTCGCGCAGCGAGAAAAGAGCGGGCCTTCAGGCCCGCGTCGCCGCCCCCGCTCAACAATCCGGGCTTCAGCCCCCCACCAAACTGTCATCCCGAGGAGCGGAGCGACGAAGGATCTGCGGTTGTTCTTCCGTCGCGGTCCCCCCGAAGTTTCCGGTTTGCCGGTCTTCCGTTCAGAATGCCGTTTACTGCTGAGAAAGCCCGCTCATCAGGACTAATCCCGGCGATAAGCGTCTGCGCTCCTGCGATCGAAAAGGCCATCAGCAACGACCCGACAGCAAACCATTTTGATCTCAGGTCTGGCACCTCCTGGTTGATTCGGGCCTGCGGGTATGTCCTGTGCGGGACACGCGGTGGTTGTTCAGGTTCTTTCTTAGGGATAGAGCCGGGATCACATTGCTTTGGCAAAAGGCCTCGCAGCCATTGCGCAGATCGCATTCCTGTGAGAGGTGATGTATATCACTGATTGCAGCCATCGCCGGTTCGATACTTGAAGACCGTACTCCGGAGGTCTGTCCTTGAATAGTTTCCGTGCGCGCATGTTCGGTTTCACCCTGTTCGGCTCTTTCGTTTTGGCCATTGCCGTCCAACCCGCCATGGCTCAGCAGGATCAAGCCA
>PMAM01000108.1:0-25259 GCA_003152595.1 Acidobacterium sp. | reverse complement strand
AGACGTGTGTGAGCTGTCATCAGGCACACACCTTCGTGGAGCACAAGAAGGCCGCCCCGGCAGGCCAGTAATAACAATTTCCAGTCGTGCCATTCTCGCGTGGCATTCTCGAACTGCTCGCCCGGTGCATCCGCGCTCACCGCCCTCGAAAACGTGTCATCGCATGCCAGGGGAATGTACGACCGGTTGCCCTGAAAACCAGCGATCATGCGCCCGAAGATTCCGCCAGGCACGCGGATGCGCCGCAAGCGCGTTTGCCGCGACTGCGAATCGGAATCTTCCGAGGCTCCTCTTCAATTTGTCTGTTCTGTTTGGGCAAACGCGGAACCATGCAGTCGCGCAGTTCACTCATTGGTGTGAATGTCACCAGTAATCCTGATTTGCGCGATAGCTGCTGGACGTCGACCATCGGGAAGTACCGCCGAATCCACGCTGCTCCTCGGATAGGTCCCATGAAGTCGGCTGCGCTTCAGTTTTCCGAGGACCGGGTTGGCCCGGCAGGGACACATTGCGCGATGCCGTTTTGCGATATCTATCACAGGCCTTAGCACTCATTGAACTCAATTTGGACGCCCCCGGGATGTTGGCGTCAATCGAGACTGGCTCGGCAGGATGGCTCAATGGAAGCCGATTTCGAGGACTCCGATCGGTTATCTGCCCAATCGTCCGGCGCGCCACTGTGCTTGACCGCCTTCGCCGCAAAAGCGCGCAGACCGGATTGACTTGGTTTCCAACGGGAAGCCACCATTCCCCTGTCCCCGTTGGGCCGTCAGATGCCGGAAATCTCCTTTTCACCAGGAGCAGCCCAGATAGACGTCAAAGGTTCTCAGATCTCCGTTGAGGTTCGGGTTCCAGTAGTCGCGGTAGCTCCCGTAATCAAAAATCGTCCCGCCCTCGATCTTATGCGGGAACAGGTAATACGCCTTGCTTTGCCCGATCCACTGCGGCACCCGCACTCCGGAGATTTGCGTCGAACTCAGCGCCAGATTACCCAACGCGGACTGGAACATCCCCGGATCGAACACGCCCTGCTGGATGAGCGCGGCGTTCCCGAGAGAGGCCGCGTCGTTCAGGTTCAGGTCAGGACGGTACCCACTGCTGGATGCGTTGCGGGTAAGCGCCAAGTCGAGCCCCAGGTGCTGCTTCACGATGTAGGTGGAGTTCCCCCACCAGGCCTGCGTGAGCTGCTTCCACGGAACGACCGGCTCATCGACGACATAGTTGGTGGAACTGTCGTTCTGGAACGCCATATAAGTGGTGAGATTGTTCTGCTGGTACGAATACCCAAGCCCCAGGTTCCAGGCTGTTACCGGATGCAGCGTGGCGCTGGCGGTATCGATGTAGAACCGCTCGTGCCGCTGGAAATTCGAAGGCAGTCCGGAAATATCTCCGCCGAATCCCTGGTTGGCAGTCGGTGTATTCGGCAGCAGGGGCGAGGGAAAGGCGTTCTGCACGATCACGCTGGTGTCGTTGGAGAGCGTCAGCCAGGGATTTGGAGTGATCCAGAGATCGGCGAATACACGATTGTTGCTGCCGGGCACGATCAGGAAGCCGGGATGATCGGTTCCCGTCCATTCATAGCCGGCGCGCGCATTCCAGAGACTGGTGTGATAGCGGACCGCGAGTTCAGCAGTGTTGCTGGTCGAGGATGGAATGACCGTCTGCAGGTCGGTATTGTCGATCGAATAGATCTGCGGCCAGAGGGAAGCATTGGAGCGGGTGATCCCACCGCGCCGGTAACGCGCTTCGAGGCTGAAATTCGCCGGCAGCTCGAAATCGGCGGACAGGCCTTCCCAGTGCCGGTGGTACGAGACGTTTCCATAGAGCGTGTAGTAGGGCGTGAAGGCGTTGATCTGATTCTGCTGATGGTAATCGCCGACAAGGCGCACGCGCTCCAGGGGATTCCACGTCACGGTCTGGTCGGAATCGAAGCGGTTCTGTACATCGCGGGTGAAGGTATCCTGCGCACGCGTATAGCTGACGTATCCATTCCAGGTAATCCGGGAGGCAGGAGTCAGGTTCATATGCACGTCGTCCGCTGAAAACTGGCTCGGCGATGGAATGTCGAGGTAGTAGTTGCCTGCTGGAAAGTCGGTCGGCGCCGGGCCGGAGGGCGGAGGATTGACGACTGAAGAACCTTCGTTTTCCGGAGTGAAGGGCCCCGTATAGGTTGCAGTCGGGAAGACCAGCCGGTCATGGAAGCTGCTGAAGGTGTGCGCGTAGCTGATCCGCAGAACGCGCCTGAGTTCTACATCTGCGCCGCCGCTCACATTGCGGGTTGTGAAGTTGACCGGCTGGAAGTGGGAATCCTGATGGCAGAGCTGGCCACACGTGGTATTTACTCCATCCACATAAACGGCGGGCGTGGAGTTTTCATCGAGCCAGGTCAGTTGCGACTGGCCAGTCCTGGCCTGCACATTGCCCCTTACGAACAGATGAACTGGCAGCTTCGGCGCTTTCACCTCAGCATATCCGCTGCCAAGCCTCCGCGTGATCGCGAAGTTCGCGTTTGCCGGGATGCTGTCGGTGACCGCGCCGGGCAGGCCGAAGTCGGACGAAGACAGGAGCGGCAGGTAGGAGACGTAGTGATCCTGCTGCTGCACAAGGCTGCGCAGGTCGAGGCCGGCGTTGAGCCAGTTGCTCACGGTCAGTTGCGATCGGATCGAGTAATCGTTTCCGGTTAGCACCGTGGCCCGGGAAACCAACGTCAGGTGATTCTGCTGCGAGACGAAGGCAGTGACCTCATTGGTTCCGGCTGACTGCTCGAGGCTGTCATACTCGCCGACACGGCCGAGGAAGCCGGAGCCATCGATCAGGCGATAAGATGCCGGGCTCAGGGACCATGCCGACCATGCAGCCGCGGGATCCGATTCTCCGGCAGCACCATTGGCCCCTCCGCCGAGCATGGCGGCAGAAGGCATGGATGCCCCCAGCCGCGAAGCGAGCATGGCGGGTGCAGACGCCACACCGACGGCATAAGCAGAGGCGTGCAAAGATCTGTGCCCCGGAGGAAGCGCGGTGTTCGTGGCAACCGAGCTGCCGACAGGCTGAGGCGTTTGAACGGGTTCTGAGGGCACGCCCACGGGTCCTTTGTCGATGAATCGACTGCCACCACTGGGAGTCGCAACATCGGTTCCATGAATGGAGCTGTGGCAGTTGGTGCAACGGTCGGCCAGGGGAAGGGCAGCGCCGTTATGGTGTCCGCTGTGGCATTGCAGGCAGAGGGCCGGTTCGCTGAGCGAAAGCAGGTTCGTGTTTGGGGATCCGTGGGGTGAATGGCAATTCAGGCAGTTCTCCGAAACCGGGGGATGCTGATAGGCAAATGGCCCGCGATATTGGGCGTGGCAGCTCAGGCAAAGTTCGTTCGCATTCGCTGTGCGCAGATTGTTGCCGGCCGGACCGCCGTGAGCGTCGTGGCAATCCATGCAGCTCATCTTGCCCTCGCGCAACGGATGGTGGTAAGGCATGCTCATCTGCGCGGCCTGAGTCTGGTGGCAGCGCAGGCACACTTCGTTGGTCACCGAGCGCGACTGCACGAAGACACTGGTTTCCGGAGATACAAACCCGGCGTTCCCGGACCTGCGGGTTGACGTGTCAAAAGCAGCTTCCGACTCCCGTGCGGTCCCAGCGGCTGCCGCGTGGACCTGATGGCAGTCGATGCAGCGAACCCCGTTGGCGGCATGCGGACCCTGCTCCCAGTGCCGTGTGCCCGGATCTCCCGAATGGCAATTCAGACAGACGGCATTCGCCTCAGCCGCGGTGCGTTTGGTCAGCGAGACGATCTTCGTTACGTCACCGCCGCCCTGCACATGAAGGCTGCCCGGCCCATGGCATTCTTCGCACTGGACGCCCTGCTGGGCATGAAACGCGTGCGCGAAGTTCTTTGCCACGTCGGCGTGGCAGGTCGCGCAGGTGTCAGAGCCTACGGCGGTCGCACCCGGTATCTGCGGCGATCGGCCATGAGAGACCAGCGTCTTGGCGGCCTGCCCGGCCAGAGTGGGAAACGGAAAGCTGACTACAAGGATCGTCAGAACGGCTGCGACTGGAAGCACGCGAACAGAGCGTCGCATCGATTTGTCCTCGCCAACTGATCCGGGTCGCCAGACCCGAGTTGGTGATGCGTGATCTGGTTCCTGCCAAGGGTGGTTCTCGAGACGGCAGCTCTGAACCCGCAGTCGGCAGTGCCGGAGTCGCCCCACGAATGCTGATGCCAGGCAAATGAGCATGTGAACCCGGCATTTCCTGCCGGGAGAGGCTCCAACGGCTCCGGCCGACTGCCGCGACCATATCGCAGACCGACAGCGGCGGCTGTGATGATAGTCACAGCAGAGATCAGCAGCATTCCTTCCCATGCCGACACTCGGGTACGGTGCAACGATTGCACGCTTGCGCGGTTACCGATTCTCGACGAGCGCACTATCGCCAATGCACTCATAGACCTCGGATTTGTATCGGCAAGCCGGCCAGTGTCCATCGATCCGCAGTTCGTTGAATAGCTTCAACCCCCTGCATCGGCAAGGACTCCCATTACCTCCGTACCGCCACCCCTCCACTTTTCCCTTGCCCCCACCAATCCCCTCACTTACCCTAAACATAATCGATACGTGTAAGCCGAAAGGCCTCGCCAAACCCGCGAGGCCTTTCCCTTTGGAGCTGTCTCTTGATCTCTGCTTCCCTCAACCAGCGTGACGCGGCACCCACGGCGCCCCACACCGCAAGTTGCCCACCCCGGCCTCCGAGCTCCGGGCTAACTACTTTCGAATGTTATGCAGAGACAAGTTGCACTTTCGATTCAAATGCATACGCACCACCCGTTCTCAGTCGCATAGCTACGAATATGATTCCAAAACAGATACCCGCAACCAATTCCGAATCAAATACATACGCGCCACTCAAAATACGCCGCCCCAATGGAATCAAATGCGCGCCGTCAGCCGCGCGCCGCCACCCGCCACGGCATCCACCAAGTGTCCCGAGTAGATCGGCAACAGCAGATCGGCGCTCGTCGCCACCGTCATGCTCACCGCTATACCCGCGACGCACCGGGCCTCGCGCTGCCAGTGACGCATCAGGAACGCCAGCACGTCACGAACAACATTGTTGGAATTTCGTTCAACAGAACGGCTCATACAATCCTCGTCGGTCCCGCCGCGGCAGCATGCCGGCTGGAATCCTGGCTGGGGAAACAATTCGAGACAGTTCTTCGTGAGAAGAGAAAGATGCGCGCAACCACTCCCCGTAAAGGAGCGAGCGCTACAGCCTGCTTGTCAGATTCGGAAGTTGAAACCTAATGACTAAAGCTGACGAAAAAGGCTCCGGGCCGCTGCGCTTTGGGGTCGCCGACCGAACGATCAATTCTCATGGAAGCCTTCCTTTCGTCGAGTGATGCAATACTCTACCACGGTTTTGCTGCGAACCTTGTCACCGAAACCGGACAATCCCACCTTGTTTGTCCCGGATAGATTGCGAGTCACAGATGGGTTAACTCGCTTCTTCTATTCCCTACTCCCTATTGGCTACTCCCTGTTTTCTTCAACTGTCCGCAAGCCGCATAAATATCCCGCCCGCGCGGCCGCCGCACAAACGCCGGAACCCCCTGCTCCCGCAGCCGCTCCTGGAACCGCGCCACATCCTCAGCGCTCGGCATGGTGAACGGCACCCCCGGCCCTGGATTCCACGCGATCAGGTTCACCTTCGCCGGGAACTGCGCCCGCCGCACCAGCTTCACCACTTCGTCCGCGTGCTCCAGTTTGTCGTTCACGCCGCCCAGCAGCACATATTCAAACGTCACGCGCTCCTTCTGCCGCAAAGGCACCTGGCGCACCGCCTCCATCACCTCCGCGATGCTCCACTTCCGCGTGATGGGCATGATCCCCTCGCGCACGACATCGTTCGGAGCGTTCAGCGAAATCGCCAGCTTCGGTCGCACCTTCTCCTGCGCGAACCGCAGAATTCCCGGCACAATCCCCGACGTCGACACCGTCATCCGCGACTCCGGAATCTCCATCGGACCCGCCAGCAGCCGAACCGCCCCCATGAACGCGTCGTAGTTCAGGAATGGCTCGCCCATCCCCATGAACACCAGGTTGATCCGGTCGCGCCCCGGCTCCGCGCCCTGCCGCTTCAGCACCGCAGCCACCTGCCCCGCAATTTCTCCGGCCGAAAGATTGCGGATGATCCCCAGCTTCGCCGTGAGGCAGAACTGGCAGTTCACCGCGCACCCAATCTGGCTCGACACACAAATCGTCGCCCGCGACCACGCCTTCGCATCGCTCGCATCGTCGGCCCCGTCGCCGGATTCGCCGCCGTCCCCTTCCGGCATCCACACCGTCTCCACCGTCTGCCCGTCGCGACCGGCAATCAGATACCGCTCCGTCCCGTCCACCGACCGGAACGTCTCTACGATCTCCGGAAGACCCACTCTGAAACCCGCCGCCGCGACCCGCTCCCGCAGCTCTTTGGGCCAGGTCGTCACCTCAGCGATGTCCGCCACCTTCTGCCGATATAGGGCCGTTTCCAACTGCCGAACGCGGTACCTCAGTAACCCAAACCCCTCCAGCGCCTCGCCAAGCTCCTCATTCCAAAGGCCAAAAAGGACCTGCTCCGGAGCCGCCCCTCGCGCGTCTAAAATGGTGGTACGTAGTTCCCCGCCGGTAGTCATCTATAAACCCGAGAATAGCGCATCTAACATCGGTCATAGAACCGGCCCGGAACGACTCCGCCCTCAAGCCATGAACAGCGAACGTAATATCCGCCGTACTGTCCTCCCCAGCGGCCTCATCGTCCTCACCGAGCGCATGGAGCACGTCCGCTCCGTCGCCATGGGGGTGTGGATGCGCGTTGGATCCCGTCACGAGATCCCGGAGCTCAACGGCATCTCGCATTTCGTCGAGCATATGGTTTTCAAGGGCACCAAGTCGCGCACTGCACAGCGCATCGCCCGCGAGGTGGACGCCATCGGCGGCAACCTCGACGCCTTCACTGGCAAGGAAACCGTCTGCTTCAATATCAAGGTCCTCGACGAGCACGTCCCGACAGCTCTCGACGTTCTCTCCGACCTCGTGCTCAATCCAGTCTTCGCCTCGGAAGAAATCGCCCGCGAGCGCGGCGTCATCCTTGAGGAAATCAAAATGGACGAGGACAGCCCCGACACCCTCGTCCACGAAATCTTCATGCAGAATTTCTGGAAGGGCCACCCCCTCGGCAAGCCTATCCTCGGCACCCGGGAAACTGTGCGCAGCTTCGAGCAGAACACCCTGGTTGGCTTCTTCGAGCAGCGCTTCCAGGCCGGCAACATGGTCTTTTCCGCCGCCGGCAACCTCCAGCACGACAGCTTCGTCGAGATGGTCGCCCGCAACTTCGGCTCGCTCGCCTCCGGCAGCAGCGTCAACACCGACTCGGCGCCCACCGTCACTCCCCGCATTCACCTGCGCAACAAGAAATCTCTCGAGCAGGTTCAGCTCTGCCTCGGCGTTCCCGCACCNNGGCATGAGTTCCCGCCTCTTCCAGACCGTCCGCGAAGAGCGTGGCCTCGTCTACGCCATCTACTCCGACCTCGCGCCCTACCGCGACACCGGCTCCCTCTGTGTTTACGCCGGAACCTCGTCCGACCGCGCCGTCCAGGTCATCGACCTCATCATGGAGGAATTCCGCCGCCTCAAGAGCGAGCCGCTCCAGCCCGGTGAACTCCGCCGCGCCCAGGACCAGCTCAAGGGCAACCTCCTCCTCTCGCTCGAAAGCTCCATGTCGCGCATGTCGAACCTCGCGCGCCAGCAGATGTACTTCGAGCGCTTCTTCGACCTCAACGAGATCATCCAGCGCGTCGAAGCGGTCACCGAAGACGAGGTGATGGCCATGGCCGGCCATCTCTTCCAGTCCGAACGTGTGGCTCTCACGATGCTCGGCCGCCTTGATGGACTGCACCTGAGCCGCAAGCAGCTCGTGTGCTAACGGCTAATATCTTCGCTTCGCTTCCGGCAAGGCGATTACTGAACGCTGCTTTCAGAGGATTCCTGCCGCATTCAGATGCGCCGAGTACCGCTTGTCGGCCTTCTGAATATGGTTGACCAGCCAGTCGCGGATCAGACTCAGCAACTGGGCCGCGTTGACCCTCTTGCCCATTTGCGCCTGGCTCTGCAGCGACTGCACCTTCTTTACAAAAATCCGGTGCATCTCCTGGTGCGCCTCCAGCTGCGGATAATTCGCCTTCTGCAGCAGCGCCTCTTCTTCCTGAAAATGCGTGTTGGTATAGTCGAGCAGGTCGGTCACGACCTGGTTCACTACGTCTTGCCCCTTGCCCATACGCATGGCGTCTGCGAGTTGGTTGATGATGTCGAACAGTCTCATGTGCTGCTGATCGCACTTCGCCACCTTCACGCTATACGAGTCGTTCCAGCTAAATACGGCCATAGTGTCTCTCCTGGCTAAAATCCTCTCGCATGCCAGTGCCCATCCCACGCCTATCAGGATGAGAGTTCTCTAATATAGCCAGTCCCTGTTGCCTGGTTCCTGCGTCTCTCAATCACCGCCGCAAAAAATCCATCGCAGGGATGCACCCCCGGCAGCGTCCTCAGAAAATCCCCCTCCGTCGCGCTCCGCAGCCGCTCCCGCCCCTCCGCCGTTACTACCCCGCGCTCCGCCAGCTGATCCAAAATCGCCGCGACGGCCACGACAGCAAATCCCTGCACCGCCCCGAGCACCTCCGCCACCACCGCCTCGTTCTCTTCCCGCTCCAGCGAGCAGCTGGAATACACCAGCCGCCCACCCACCTTCAGTCCCCGCAATCCCGCCCGCAGGATCGCCACCTGCCGCGCATGCTGCCGCCCGAGATCGGCCTCCGTCACTCGCAGCCGAATCTCTGGATTCCGCGCCATCGTCCCGGTTCCACTGCACGGCACATCGCACAGGATCCGATCCCACTCCGGCTGCAACTCCATCTTCGTCGCATCGGCGGCTTCAAACCGGATCCGCCCCGCAAGCGGCTCCGGCATCCTCTTCCGCATAGTGTCGAGGCGCGTTCGGCTCACATCCACCGCCATGATCTCTGCCTCCGGCAGCCGCTCTGCCAGAATCGCCGTCTTTCCCCCTGGCGCGGCACACAGATCGAGCACCCGTAACGTCGGGTCGCCTTCACCAGCGGCCTGTACCGCGAGCACCTCCGCCACCAGCTGCGAAGCCTCATCCTGAATCCGAGCGCGACCTTCGCGGACCACTGCACTTTTAGCGATATCACCCCGCACTACATGCCGCGCCGCCGCCAGGAAATAGCCCGGCTCGGTCTCCAGATCGTCGAACTCTGCTTTAGAGTCCACCCGCAGGGCAGTGTTCGCAGGCTCCTGATCCCAACGGCAGATCGCTCCAGCCGCNNTGGACGGCCAGCCCCTGAACGCTGAACGCTGAGCGCTGTACGCTGCACCTTCCTCAGCACCGCATTCACCATCCCTGCGGCGCCGCGCTCCTCCCCGTGCTTCACCAGCTCCACCGCGTCGTGGATCACCGCATGCGCCGGCACCCGATCCAGATACAGCAGTTGATAGGCGCCCATCCGCAGCGCCGTCGCCGCCTCCGCGCTCAGCTTCGCCTCCGGCCGCGCGAGCAGATCCCGAATCCGCGCATCGAGCGCCAGCTGCCACCGCAGCGTCCCCAGCACCAGCATCGTGGTCAGCGCGCGATCCTGCGCCGACAGCGCGTCTACATCCGGCGATTGCAGCAGATCATCACTGTGCGCGTCTGTGGTCGCAATTTGTAACAGAATCCGATACGAAATCCGCCGCGCCGGAGCGACGCCGCCATCCCGGGGACCTTGTGTTCGCTGCAGCTTCGACCCTGGTTGGCTGGGTTGCCGCGAAGCGGGTCCGCCTGGACGGCCAGTCCTGCCCGGCGCCCGGTACCCGGTGCCCTTCCTCGATCTCACCCCAGCCTTGCCCCGCTCTGCACCCCGTGTCCGCGCAAAAATTCCCCTGCCGTCATCTTCCGCTTCCCCTCCGGCTGCACCTCGACCAGCTCCAGCCAGGTCCCATCGCCGCACGCCGCGAACATCGTCCCCTGCTCCACCAAAAGCTCTCCCGGCGGGCGCGACATCGTCCCGCGCACCTCGGTCGGCAGCATCCGATGCACCGCCAGCTTCTTTCCCTCCAGCATCGTCCACGCCCCCGGCCACGGCTGAAACCCGCGCCACCGGTTGTACAGCGCCATCGCCGGCAACGCAAAATCCATGCGCCCATTGTCACGCGTCAGAATCGGCGCCAGGGTCGCCTTCGATTCATCCTGCTTCCGCGGCGTAATCGTCCCCGCATCCAGCCCGCGCAGCGTCTCCATCATCAGATCGGCGCCCATCTCCGCCAGCAGTGGAAACACATCCATCGCCGTCATGCTCGGCGCCAGCGCCATCTCGCGCTGCAGCAGAATGTCGCCGGTATCGAGGCCCTCGTCGAGGCGCAACGTCGTCGCACCCGTCGACCCCTCGCCGTTCGCGATCGCCCACTGCACCGGCGCCGCTCCGCGATACTTCGGCAGCAGCGATCCATGCAGGTTCAGATTTCCCAGCCTCGGCAGATCGAGCATCCACTTCGGAATGATGCGCCCGTACGCGACCACCAGAATCGCGTCGGGCTGGACCGCCTCGAGTTCCGCTCGAAACTCCGCATTATTCTTGATCTTCTCCGGCTGCGTGACGCGAATCCCCGCTTCCATCGCCGCCATCTTTACCGGCGGAGCCGTCAGCACCTGCCCGCGTCCCACCGGCCGATCCGGTTGCGTCACGACAAGGGGAACATCGTATCCGGCTCGCAGAGCCAGCTTCAATGTGGGCACCGCAAACACCGGCGTCCCACAAAACACCAGCTTCATTTCCACTCGCCGGACTTCTGCATCTTGCGAATCTTCCGCAGAATCAGGTCCCGCTTCAGCACGCTCAGCCGCCAGGGAAACAAAATTCCGTCCAGATGATCGATCTCATGCTGGAAGGCCCGCGCCAGCAGTTCCTCGCCCTCCATCTCGAACCACTTCCCCTCGAGATCCTGGGCCTTCACCTTCACCTTCATCGCGCGCGACACCTTGTCGCGGATATCCGGCAAACTCAGGCACCCTTCTTCCTCCACCTGCCTGCCGTCCTTGTGGACGATTTCGGGATTCACCAGCACGATCTTCTCTTTCGGGTTCTTCTGGTTGCTCAGATCGATCACCGTGATCCGCTTCCCCACACCAATCTGCGGCGCCGCGAGCCCAATCCCAATCGCCTTGTACATCGACTCGAACATGTCCGCCGCCAGCGTCCGAAGCTCCTCGTCGAACTCCGTCACCTTCTCCGTCGGCCTCTGCAAAACAGGGTCCGGATATTTAACAATTTCGCGAATCATAACTGTGTTTCGTGTCCCAGGTCTTCTGAATTTCCCAACTCGCTTCTTTACTCGTCTCTTGGCTCGCCTCTCGCTCGATCCTGGCTCGTCTTCGCGGAAGGCTTCTTCGCCGATCGGCTCTTGGCTGACCGCTTCTTTGCTCGGTCTAGTACTTCCCTATCTGCTCGACATACCCCTCATAATTCCTCCTCAGCTCCCGCAGAGAATCTCCACCAAACTTCTCCAGCGCCAGCTTCGCCATCGTCAGCGCCACCATCGCCTCCGCAGCCACACCCGCCGCCGGAACCACACACACATCGCTGCGCTCGTAGGCCGCCTTCGTCTCTTCACGCGTATCGAACCGCACAGACTGCAGCGGCCGCCGCAGCGTGGAAATCGGCTTCAGATACCCACGCGTGACGATATCCTCGCCGTTTGAAATCCCACCCTCCACGCCACCCGCATTGTTGTGCTCGCGCATGAACCGAGTGTGCCGCCCGTTCGCCTCCGCGGCGTAGCCAATCGCATCGTGCACTTGCGACCCCAATGACTCGGCCGCCGTCACGCCGCGTCCAATCTCCACCGCCTTCACCGCCTGCAGCGACATCACCGCTTGCGCCAGCAGTCCGTCCAGCCGCTCATCCCAGTTCGCGCACGTGCCAAGCCCCGGAGGCGCGCCATGAACCACCACTTCAAATACTCCGCCGACGGTATCGCCGGTTCGCAGCACCGCGTCCACTTCGGCCTTCATCCGCTGTTCGGCCTCGGCATCGACACAATTCAGCAACACCTCATCCTTCGCCCGCAGCGCCGCAATCTCTTCCCAGGCAGCATCGCGCTCCAACTCCGCCGCACCCACGCGGATCACATGGCTCGCCACATCCATCCCCAGTTCCTGCAGAAGCTGCTTCGCCACCGCTCCCGCGGCCACTCGCGACGTCGACTCCCGCGCCGACGCCCGCTCCAGCACGTACCGCGCATCCGGGAAATCCCACTTCAGCGCACCGGCCAGGTCGGCGTGTCCCGGCCGCGGCGACGCGACCGCCTTGTGTTTCGCGGGATCGCCGGGCCCTACGGGCAGCACTTCGGTCCAGTTTTTCCAGTCCCGGTTCTCAATCTCGATGGCAATCGGCGACCCGATGGTCTTCCCATGCCGCACGCCGCTCAGAAAATGCGCGGTGTCGGTCTCGATGCGCATCCGCCCACCGCGCCCATAGCCCTGCTGGCGACGCCACAGCTCGCGATTTACGAATACTTCATCGACCGGCACGCCCGCAGGCATGCCCGAGAGCAGAGCCACAAGGCTCTCCCCGTGCGACTCTCCGGCAGTGGAAAAACGCAGCATTCGAGCGAACTTCCCAGTTCGATTGTAGATGAAGGAATCGTGAATCCGTCGCTGGCCCGGTGCCCAGGACCCGGCGCTCGGTGCCCTGCTTTATTCCGCGATCCAGGCGTACTGTTTCTCGCTCAGTGGCACCACCGACAGCCGTCCCTGCCGCACCAGCAGCGAATCCGCAAAGATACTGTTCGCCTTGATCTCCGCCAGCGTCCGCGGCGTCTTCGCCTTCTTCACAAACTTGATCCGCACCTGCGGATTCTTCGCGTCGCTTGCATCCACCCCCAGCACCTTCGCGAGCCCCACGGTTCGCTTCTCGTCGCCCGTGTGGTAGATCACCAGCATCTCGCCGCGCTGCATCCCCGCCAGATTCCGCACCGCTACCGGATTCGAAACCCCATCCCACACCGTCTCGCCTTCGCGCTCCAGATCGTCGATCGAATACGTTCCCGGCTCAGTCTTCAAAAGGTAGGGCATGATTCCTCTCTTCCCGGCTCTCGTCTGTGACCTTCCCGTTGTTCATCGTCAACTCCGTCTGCTCGATCGTCACTGATTCCGTCACACTCTCATGAACCACTACCGTCGCCGCACTCTCCACGACCATCGGCGCGCCGTCTGAATTTCGCGCGCTCGCTGCGAGATACGCCTGCGAATTCAGCAGCGGCCGCTCCAGCGCACGGACCCAGTCCGTCAGCTCGTCGCCGCCGCGTCCAGCCGCTTCCGCACGCGCCAGTTCGCTGCGCACCGTCTGCATCTTCGCGTCCAGATTGTCCATGTAGTGCAGCAGCACCGCCTCCGCCGTCATCGGCAGCTTCGGCGAGCCGTACTCATATTCCCCGTGATGGCTCAGCACCAGATGCTCGACCAGCAGCCGCTTCGCCGCCGGGAAATTTGGAATCGCCACTATCTTCTGCTCGATCATTCCGATCCCGATCGTGATGTGCCCCAGCAGCTGCCCTTCCATCGTGTAGTCGAAGCTCGTTCCCCAGCGCAGCTCCCGCAGCTTTCCGATGTCGTGCAGTACCACGCCCGTCAGCAGCAGATCCCGGTTGACCTCCGGATAATGTCGCGCCGCCANNAGCCCCTTCGCCGCCGGCGCTTCGCGCAGCGTGCGCGCGATCTCCTCATCGTTCAGAAAGGCCTCGAGCAGCGCCTTCAGATCCGGATCGCGAACGCTCGCCACCCAGCCCTGCAGCTCCGCCCACATTTCCCCGATCTCCCGCTGCGACTGCGGCACGAAATCGACCAGCTCGTACTCGTCCGGTGTCCCCCGGCGAATCTTTTCCACCTTGATCTGCAGCCGCTCGTTGAACCGGCAGACCTCGCCGCGCACCTTCACGACATCGCCGGAGTCAAAGTCACCCGCGTCGTCGATCTCCCACATCCGCCCGTCAACCTGCCCCGTGCGATCCGCCAGCGTCAGCGCAAAATACCGGCCGCCATCGCGCCCCGTGCGCATCTGCTTCGACACCGCCGCGAAAAACGCGGTGATCTCCCGGTTCTCCCGGCTCGCCAGATCCGCCACCATGATCTCTTTCATCTCGTGCCAGCTCGCGTCCGCGGAATGCGGTTTTCTATCAGGGCAGCACTGAACAACCTGCGAAAAATTCGGCGCTCGACGGCCCTTGTGTCAGGGCACGAGTTGACTCGTGCCAAAACAAATCGCGGAAAAGACGGGCTTTAGCCCCTGAGGTTCCTGAGTTCGCCCGTTCCCTTATTGCGGCTGGCTGGGCTGCGTCCCCTGTGCCGGAGGAGGAGTCTGCGCTGCTGTGCCAGTGCCGCTCGTTCCCGGATTCGTTCCCGCTCCCTGCTCTCCGTTCTTGTCCTGGTCGCTCATTCGCCGCTTCGACCCCGTCTTTGCCGGGTTCGGCTTCTTCTGCTTCGTCGTATCGCCATTCAGCCCCACCGCCAATTGCTGCTGTTTTTGCTCCGCGGTTTCCTCCGGAGTAAACGTCGGCGCCACGAACTTCTGCTTCTTCTTCGCGGCCTTTTCCTGCGCCTGCTTCGGCTTCGACTCTCTCATCCGCGCGGAGAAGCGCGTCTTCTTCGCCTTCTCCGTGTCGGAGCCGTTGTTGATCACCTCGCCCGCAGCATTGGTCATTACCGTATCGCTGGGTGTTCCATTGGTGGCCACCTGCTGCGTCGACTCGGTGGCAGAAGACGCAGCCGCACCGGCATCCACCTGCCGGGTTGACCCAGTAGGCAGCGTCTCGCGCGGCGCCTGACCAAATCGAATCTTCTCTCGCTTCCCTGGTTTTTCCGTCTTCGAGGCGGCAACCTCGGTTGGCGCGCCTTTCTGCGCATTCACCTGGTCCAGCGTCGGCACACCTGCCGGTGGCGCCGCCGTATTCGTCGCCGTCTCTTTTCGTCCGCGTTGCGGCAACTGCCGGAACCGCGCCCGTTCCGCACGCTTCTTTTTCTTCGGCTGCGGCGGCTGATACGCGCCTTCAATGAACTTGATTTCGTTCGGCGTCGCGCCCGAATCCGTGTAAGGAGCCCTTACCTGGATGGCCGCCTCGTCACGCAGCCTCGCCAGGTACGCCCGCATCGCCGGCTCCATCTTCTGCATCCCGATCTTTTCCTGGATATCGTTCTGCACCTGCTCCACCGGCAGGGTGCCGCCTTTGTTGTGCTCCGTCACTTCCAGGATCAGCCAACCCTGGCGGGTTCGGATCGGCGCCGTGTATTGTCCCGGCTGCAGTTCGAAAGTCGCGTCTTCCATCACTTTCGGCAGATCGCCGCGCTTGTAATCGCCCAGCCGGCCGCCTTCGGCTGCGGTTGGGCCGGTGGAGTCCGCCTTGGCCACCGTCGCGAAATCCGCGCCCGTCTTCAGCCGCGCTTCAACAGCATCCGCCTTCTTCTGCGCATCCGCCACCTGCGCCGCATCGTCGGGGTTCGGCGTCGCAATCAGAACCTCGCTCAGCTTCACCTGCTCCGGCCGCTGGAAGTCCTGCAGGTGCGCGTTGTAATAATCCCGGATCTCCGATGGAACGACGTCGATCCTGCGCCCCACTTCCTGGCTGATCACGTCCGACTGGATCACGCTCTCCCGAATCTGTTCCTTCAGGTCTTCGAACGAGACGCCCTGCGCCTCAGCCGCCTTCTGCAGATCCTCCATCGAGTCCATGTGGTACTGCTTGCGCATCTCGTCCAGGCGCTTCACCACCTCGTTCTCGCCGGTGATGCCCAGTTCCTTCCCCTTCGAAAGCAGAAGCTGCTTGTCGATCAGCGACCGCAGCAGATCGCGCCGCTGCTGCATCAGCTGCTGCTGCGACCAGCCCTGCTGCTGCGCTTCCTGCTCCATCTCGTGCTGGGCCCGCACGTAGTCGGACTTGCTGATCACCTGATCGTTGACCATCGCCACGATCTCTTCCACCACCGACCCCTGATAGGGCGATGGCCCTCGCTGCGTGTCCACAAAGTTGGACCCGCGGCTCTGTGCGATGGAGGGAACAACGGCGCCGAAAGTCAGCAGGAGGCCCGCGCTGGCAGCCAGCGTGGCAGGAAACCGGAAAGCTCGATGCATCATAGGGATCAACGTCTCTGTGTCCCGCTCCAATCCGCTCCGAAAAGCCCTCGTGCGGCTCCTCTTCTCGTCCCAACGGATCGTTGCTGGCGCTGGCTCAATTGTACAGCGCATGATGCGCAGATTCCGCCGGCACCACGGCTCTCGCTGTAGGACGCGGCCTTCCGGCAAATGTCAACGCGAAACATCCAATCGAGATATCGCGCGGACCTCTTTCCTGCCCGCTTCTTTGCTTGTTTTCCGACTCGCTTTTTTTGAAGACAGGCTTCCGCGCTTTCTCTATCGTGGAACGAAGGCCGTATCGACTCCCATCCCCGGCAGGCTACCCAGGCGTGATCCGCAATCGCTCTCTGCCCATCGACACCGTGCTCCCACACCTCTTCTACCGCGAGCTCGAGCAGGCAATCGCCTGGCTCACCCACACCTTCGGCTTCACCGAGCACTATCGCTACGGCGATCCCATCAGCGGCGCACAAATGCGCGCTGGCAGCGCCTGGATCATGCTCCAGCAGCTCGCACCCAACGCTCGAACACCGCTCCAGCTCGGCTATGGCACCCAAAGCCTCACGATTTTTGTCGAAGATGTGGAGGCCCACAGCGAGCGCGCCCGCTCCGCCGGAGCCACCATCCTCGAAGAGCCCCACGAGACCGTTTACGGCGAATTCCAGTATGCGGCGCGTGACCTCGAGGGCCACCACTGGCTCTTTTCCCGCCACGCCCGCGACCTCAGCCCCGCCGACTGGGGCGCAACCCTCGCCCAACCCGCCCCACTCTCGCCGGAGGAACGCTGAACCTGATGCGACGTCCCCTCGTCCTCACAGTCTTCGGCTGGTTTCTCATTCTCGCCGGCGCCGTCGGCTTCGCCGCGCACTTCCCCATGCACCGGCCCTGGCATTCCGACGACGCCTGGCCGCTCACCCTCGAACTGATCCTGCTCACCGCCGGAATCTTCATCCTGCGCGGCCGCAACTGGGCCCGCTGGCTCGCCGTGGCGTGGATCGCCTTTCACCTTGCCATCAGCTTCTACGACTCCCTCGGCAAGGTCATCGCCCACACCATCATCCTGCTCATCTTTGTGGCGATTCTCTTTAACCCACCCGTCCGCGCCTGGTTCAAAGCACAATCTCGCCCGCGCGTCCCTGAACCCTGAACGCCGAACGCTGAACGCTGGCTACTTACACACCGCCGCCAACTCCGCCGAATAATCCTTCTTCTTCGGCAGCGGCAGATGCTTCTCGAACATCGCCCCCTCCAGCGTGTCCGGTGCCGGCAGCAGCTTCGGATCCACATCGTATTTGTAGAATGGATCCTTTTCCGCGTCCTCCAGCGACACAAACGTGAACCCGTGCGACTCGTACACCTTCAGTAGCCGCGGCAGCATGAGCGCGTCGAACGCCCCAATGTGCATCAGCAGCACATAGGGGATCTCCCGGTTGTACAGCTGCTCCGACATCGCCTTCCGAAATCCGATGTCCTCCTCCGCCGCTGCAAGGTAGCTCTTCTCCAGCCACCGGATCGCCTTCCTGTCGCCCTTCTCGCTGCAGCGCGCGTACGGCTCATTCCACTCGTAGTCCGCAAAACTCGCCGTTACCCCCGCGATCCGATATCCGTTTTGCGCGAGATAGACCCGAAAGCCCATCTTCCTGGGCGCCGCGTCCCCTTCGGCCAGATATGGAAACCGGAACCACTTCCAGTCCGCGCCCGTCATCTGCAGTTCCAGAAGCGGCACGTTCTTCTGCGCGTCGTCTTCGAACTGCTGCAGCGAATGCTGATTCAGATTCATATGCGACCAGGTGTGATTTCCCAGCGGATTCCCCGCCGCCCGCCACGCCGCCAGCACCGCTATCGTCTCCGGATGCTGCTCGACCGCAATGCCATTCACGAACCCATAAGTGGGAGGCACGTGCGCCTTTTTCAGCGCCTTGATCACCTTGTTGGCCACCTGAATCCGCGTCTCCCCAGGCGGCAGGGGCCCATGCGCGGGCAAGTCGTCAAACGTGAACGCAATTTGTTGTGCCTCCGCGCTGATCGCCACGCCGAGCCCCAGTGCCAGCACTCCCGCCCGCATCAATCTCACAACTGACAGCCGCCGCACACGCACGTTTATCCTCTCCCTGCGCGAAAAGGAAGTATACCGACGCTTTTCTTCAGATGCGCAAAGGTCCGCGAGACGCGCCGTTTTCCGAACGCCGAGCGCGGAACCCCGAACGCGCTCCGTCAGCTCCGCTCCCGCGCCATCGGCATCTCGCGCAACCTCTCCCCTGTCGCTGAGAAGATCGCATTCCCCACCGCCGGTGCCACTGCCACGATCCCCGTCTCTCCCGCACCCGCCGACGGCAGATCCTTCCTGTCGATCAGGATCACCTCGATTTGCGGCGTGTCCTTAAACCGCGGGACGCGATAGTCCGCGAAATGCGCGTTCGTCACCTTCCCGTTCGCAAACTCGATCTGCTCGAACAGCACCCCGCCCAGCGCCTGCACCATCGCCCCCATCACCTGGTTACGCAGCCCGTCGGGATTCACCACCGCTCCCGACTCCCACGCCTGCACCAGCCGCCGCACGTGCACCGTCTTGTTCGCGCCGATCTCCACCTCCGCGCACGCCGCCGTGTATCCGCCTTTTTCCGTCCCGCCCGCGATCCCGAATCCGCGCGTCGCCGTCGACTTCTCCTTCCCCCACCCAAACCGCTCAGCAGCTGTTACAAATACCGCCCGCAGCCGCGCATCGTCCAGATTCTTCAGCCGAAATGCCAGCGGATCCATCCCCACCGCTTGCGCCAGCTCATCCATCGCCGTCTCGCGCGCAAAGTGGTTCGCCGTCGCCGCCAGTCCGCGATACGATCCCTGCGCCAGCGGCGCGTCCTTCCACTCGTGATACCGCGTCACCGGATTCGCAATCTTATAAGGAGTCCCCACCCCTGACGGTCCCGAGTTGTAGTTGTGGTGCTCCCACGCCACCAGCGTCCCGTCCTTCTGCACGCCCGCTCGAATCTCCATCACCCCCGCCGGCCGGAAGTACGCCCACGTGAACTCCTCCTCGCGCGTCCAGATCAGCTTCACCGGCTTGCCCGCCGCCTTCGCCAGCCGCGCCGCCTCCACCGCGCACTCGCCCGTGTGCTTGCCGCCGTAGCCGCTGCCCATGTCCGGCATCAGCACCCGCACCTGTTCCGGCGACAACCGAAACGCCCGCACCAGATCGTCCTTCACCCCAAACGGACGCTGCGTCCCCGTCCACACCGTCAGCTTGCCGTCCGTCCATTCGGCCACGGCCGCCCGGGGCTCCAGTGGAGCATGCGCGATATACGCCACCGTGTACGTCTGCTCCAGCTTCACCTCCGCATTCGCTAGCGCCGCCGGTATCTCCGACTGCCCATCGTCCCCCGCGCCCTTCTTCAGCTCCGCAAACAACTCCGCGTTCGAAATCTGCGGCGGCACCTTCCACTGCGCGTTGACCTTCATCGCCGCCTGCTCCGCCGTCCACACATCGTCGGCCACCACGCCGATGAAGTCCCCGTCCCGCACCACCTGCACGCCCGGAATCTTCTCCGCAGCGCTCGTATCCACCGACACCAGCGTCGCGTGATACCCCGCCGGCCGCACGACTTTCCCAAACAGCATCCCCGGCCGCACCACATCCGACGGATAGGTATGCACGCCTGTTACAAATTGCCGCCCGTTCACCTTCGGCTCTGCTGTCCCCGCGACCTTCCACTCCGTCGCCGGCGTCAGCGCAGGATCGCCAACCACCGTCCGCGTCAGCTTCTCGCCCCGCGTGATCTCCCCGTACGCCAGCGACACCCTCGTCGCGGGATTGGTCACCTTCCCGTCCTCCGCCACCAGCTTCGCCGGATCGGCCTTCCACCGCTCCGCCGCCGCCTCCACCAGCATCTCGCGCGCGTTCATCGCCATCGTCCGCAGTTGCGGACCCATCGTCGGCGTCGTCCGGCTCCCGAACGTCCCCGCATCCCACGGCACCAGATCCGTATCGCCCATCACCATCGTGATCGAGTCGAACGGCGCCCGCAGCTCCTCCGCCACTGACTGCGCCAGCGAGGTGCGGATGTTCTGCCCGATCTCCACCTTGCCCGTGAACACCGTCACCTTCCCGTCGGCGTCAATGTGGATCCACGCGCTCACCTCCTGCGGCAGAGCGTGCCCACCAAAACGCCGCCCCGACTCCTGCGCCTCCAGCAATGCGCCGCCCGACACCAGAGACACCAGCAACCCACCTGTGCACAGCCGCAGAAATTCCCGCCGGTCCAGCTCAAACATCCGGATCCGGTCCCGAACCTCGTGCAGTTCCGCCTCCAACCTCAGTTCATCCACGGGCATGGGCAGCCTCCTTCTTCTCCACGCTCAGCGACGCGCGCCGTACCGCCGCCACAATCCGCGGATACGTCCCGCACCGGCACATATTGCCGTTCATCGCCTCCACAATCTCGTCCTCCGACGGATGCGGTTTTTCTGCCAGCAGCGCCGTCGCCGCCAGCACCATCCCCGACGTGCAGTACGCACACTGGAACGCCCCCTCTTCCAGAAACGCCTCCTGCACCGGCGACAACCGCCCGTTCTGCTCCAATCCCTCGATGGTCGTGATCTTCGCCCCCGCCGCAGCCACCGCCGGTGTCAGGCACGACCGCGTCGGCCGCCCATCCAGCAGCACCGTGCACGCGCCGCATTGCCCTTCGCCGCAGCCGTACTTCGTGCCCGTCAGTCCCAGCTTGTTGCGCAGCACCCACAGCAGCGGTTCATCCTGCGCTGCCTGCACCTGCCTCACCCTGCCGTTCACATTCAGCTTCAACTCGGCCATCAGCACACCTCAACGCCAGCAGGATACTCCGCTCGCCGCGCGACTCGCTCTTTCGCTGGCCGGTTTTTAGCTGACCGCTTTATTGCTAACCGTCCCATCGCTGACCGCTTTTCCCCCTCACGGAACTTCCCTAACCGATCCTGCGTATTCCGGTCTAAGCCCGTGTGGGCCCCATACCTTCCTGAGGAGTCCGTATGCAGACCGTCGAACGCGTCATCATCAAAGCCAGTCCGACCGCCATCTGGCAGGTCCTCGCCGATGTGGAGCGCTGGCCCACCTGGACGCCCACCGTGCTGAGCGTCGAGCCGGTCACGCGCAACGGCTTCCAGGTCGGCGCAAAATACCGCGTTACCCAGCCCAAACTCCGCCCTGGCGTCTACGAAGTCACCGAGCGCATCCCCCAAGAGGCCTTTACCTGGGTGCAGAAATCCGCCGGCGCCACCATGATCGCCGAGCACCGCCTCACCGCCTTTGACGGCTCCGGCACCGAGGTCGAGCTGGCCTTCGCCACCAGAGGCCTCCTCGGCGCCCTTGCCGGCAGCATGTACTCGAAGCTCATCACCGAATACGTGAAGACCGAAGCGAAGAGCCTCAAGCAGCACTGCGAAATGCTCGCCGCCAAGTCCGCCTGAAAAACAGAGATCGTCTATTGCGAGCCGTTCGCCGCTAGCGGTGCCGATGCGCGCGTCCAGGCTTCGCATGCTTCGCCGGATGCGGCTCCTCCGCCGCACCCGCAGCCGCGTCAAACTCCATCGGCANNTCGAGCAGCATGCTGAAGTGGATGTGGTCCCCCGCCGCCATCCCCGTCATCCCGCTCTGGCCCATCACCTCGCCCTTCTTCACCATGTCGCCGTCGTGCACCGTGATGTTGCTCATGTGCCCGTAAAGCGTCATCAATCCATACCCGTGATCGAGCACGATGCAGTCGCCGTAAATCCCCAGCGGCGCCGCATGCACCACACGCCCGTCATTTGAAGCCTGCACGCCCACGTGCTCGGTCACCGCNNTCCGCCTGCGCGTGCGGCTGCCGCTGGAACACCTGCGTCCACAGGAAATGATCCGCCGTCTTCGTCCGCAGATCGAACAGCGTCTGGTTGTTCGCCTTCCGCATTTCGGTGTTGATCTTCACAAACCGCGCCACCGGATCGCCCGACCCGCCCGGATCCAGTTCGTTCACCACCTTGTTCAGGAACGCATCGCTCACCTGCAGGTCATGCGTTGTGTAATGCGGCTGCTCCTTCTTCGGAAACTGGTACACCATCGTTCCGGTCACCTCGTTGCCCGGCCCGTTCGACGCGTACACCAGCGGCACCGTCTCCGGCGTCATGTTCCACGCAAACGCGAACAGTGAAAACAGTCCTGGCTTGCCCCCCGGCATGGGCCATGCCCGGAACGTCTCGTTCCCCACCCGCACTCCCGCATCCGTGTAGCTACCCGTCACGCTGAACGTCACCAGGTCCGCCATCCCCAGATACAAATAATGCTGATCCGAATCCACCGCCACGCTCGGCGGCCGCGTCACCACCGTCACATCCGCCTGCCACCGTCCGGTCCGGCGCAGCACGTCATTCGACACGGCCTCCACCACCAGCGTCGCCTTGCCGTCCTTCAATTGCGGAATTGTCCGCGCCCCCGNNACGCGCGCAGCGAGCGCAGCCCGCGCTTATCCTTTACATGCGCCGTCACCGGCGTCGCCTGCCCCAGAAAACTCACCGGCTGCGCCACGCTCACCGCCGGCGTTGCCGTCCGCGCCAGCACCACGACCACCACCACCACCACCACCACCACAGCAACAAAACCCAGAAATTTGTTCACACCCTATTGTCGCGCAGTGCGCGCTGCGGTTTTCCTCGCCTCAACCTCCGCCCGTAACCGAAGTGATTCAGCCGACGACCCCGCCTGGAGCTCCGCCGGCTCTTGCCGTATCCTCGTCCCCATGCCGATCCGTCCCGCCACCCTCGCCGCGCTCGCAACCCTTCTCTTCCCTCTCGCGTCCCTCGCACAAAGCCAGACCGCCGACGCGATCCTCTACCCCTCGCCGACCGGCAAGCAGGCCGAAACCGACGAGTACACCCGCTACGAGCTCCTCGCCCCCGAGACCGCCAGCTTCAAAATCCGTTACGAAGTCACCGCCCTCACCGAGGGCGCCAAAGTCTTCTATAACCCCATCCGCAAAGGCAGCGTCGCCAGCGACGAGGCGGTCTACGACGCGATGACCGGCCAGCCGCTCCACTTCGAAGTTGTCAGTGGCGCCGACGCCCGCCGCGATCCGTTCCTGCCCGACGCCGATCCCGCCACCGACTACATCAAAGTCACTCTCGCCCGCCCCATACCGCACGCCGGCCAGGCGCGTCTCCTCATCGTCAAAACCTACAAGGACCCGAAGAGCTACCACACCGAAGGCGACGCCATCGTCTTCGATCGTCCTCTTGGCATCCCGCGCAACCAGATTGTTCTTCCGCCTGGCTACGAAGTCGCCAGCCTCAGCGTGCCCTCGCAGATCCTCAGCGAGCCCGATGGCCGCATCGCCATCAGCTTTCTCCACGCTGGCACCGGCGAAGCGCCCTTGGTTCTGCGCGCCGTCAAAGATGCGCAAACCGGACCCGCCGCCGTGCCTGCTCCGCTCACCGGCGCTCGTAGCTGGGAGTCACCCTTCCAGGGCGAAACCGAGCGCGCCCGTCTCTCCCAGCGCGCTTCCCAGAACCGCGACATCGTCTACTTCCTGCAGCAGCCTGAGACGCACGCCTTCAGCCTTTACCACGACTACACAGAGTCGCGCCCCGGCATTAACGGCTACGCCAACGTCGTCCGCATCGGCAGCACCGCGAGCCACCCGTCGGCGTACATCCTCGACACCGGCGAACAGCTCACCACCAAAGAAATGAGCGGCGCCCAGATGACCGCCTCCGGCATCAACACCGGCGAGACCGTCGACCCCAAAGACAACGTCGTTGTGATTCCGTTCCCCGCCATTCAGCAGGGCCAGTCGCTCCGCCTGCGTATCGCGGAAACCTACACCGCCCCTGTGAGCTATCGCCTCGAAGGCGACACCCTCGTCTTCGATCGCAGCCTCGGTCGCGCCCGCAACGCCGTCGTGCTACCCTCGGGCTGGTACGTCACCGCCAGCGCTACACCCGCCACCGTCAGCCAGCTGCCCGACGGCCGCATCCGCCTCACCTACTGGGACGACCGTCCCGAACCCGTCGACGTCCTCATCAAAGCGAAACGCCGTGCAACGTCGATTCACTAACACGTGCTCTGCGCTCTGTGCTCTGCGCCCTGTGCTCTGTGCTCTGAGCTCTGAGACCTGCGACCTGCGCCGCCGTCATCATTTCTCCTCCAGATATTTCTTCAGGCTCTCCAGCGACGCGCTCCAGAACCTCTCATACTCGTGCAGCCACGTGTTGATCTCCCGCAGCGGTTTCGCATTCAGCGAGCACACCGTCGTCGTTCCCTCACTGTGCGTCTCCACCAACCCCGCCTTGTGCAGTTGATGAATGTGCTTGGAAATCGCCGGCCGGCTCATCCTGAAGTTCCGCGCGATCCCGCCCACCGTCTGGCGCCCGCCGCGCAGGATCCCCAGAATTTCGCGCCGCGTCGGATCGGCTACCGCCCTGAACACCGCATCCCGCTGTCTGTGCTGTCGTATGGAAACCATAAGGTTACGCAGTCAACCGTAACCGTTTGGTTTCCATCTGTCAAGCTCTCGCTCTCCCGCTGGTCACAAAAATCGCTCTACCGCTGGCTCCTCAACCCTGGTTCCCTTATCCTCCTTGCCATGCCCAGGACCCGCCCATGTCACGCTATCGTCTTGCTGTTCGGCAGCCTGATCCCGCTCGCAGCCCACGCCGCCACTCCCGAAGAACAGGCCGTACTCGCGCCCGTCCAGGCCCTCTTCGACGGCATGGCGCATCGCGACGCCACCGCCATCCGCGCGCCTCTCCTGCCCGGCGGCTCCCTGGTCCTGATGCGCGACGGCAAGCCCGTGCGCATGTCCTTCGACGACTTCGCCACACATCTCGCCCACCCCGGTACCACGCAGATCGAAGAGCGCATCCACGATCCGCTCATTCGCATCGACAACGACCTCGCCGTGGTCTGGGCACCCTTCGAATTTCTGAGCGACGGCAAAGTCGACCACTGCGGCACCGATCTGTTCAACCTCGTCCGCCAAAATGGCCAGTGGTTCATCTCTTCGATCGCCGACACCGGCCGCAAAACCTGCCCTTCCCGCTAGTTGTGGAGTCTCAA
>PMAM01000085.1 GCA_003152595.1 Acidobacterium sp. | reverse complement strand
GGTGCCGGCGAGGGTGCTGAAGGACAAAAAGGGTGCGTTTTGACTGCTTTTGCGGGCTTTCGATAGCCATCGGCGCCCATGTTATGTTTAACTTACGTTTCCTGACCTAACTGTCACGACAGAGGTCAAACTGGACCTGCGAAAGATAGGTAATGGAAAACGGGCTTCAGTCCCGCAACCGCTATTGGGCTCGTCGTGGCGATGAGCGCATAGTAGTCGACCACTCGTCGTGTTGACTTGTTCTGGCATTGCCCTAAGCCAACCTGCCTACAACCATTCGGGCGATAACCTAATCTGCTACGGTCGCGACCCCAATCCTTCATGTTTTGCTGAAGAAAACAAACGCGTTGCCGATTTGTTCGGACGGCTGATCATCCTCTGCGGAGCTGGGCTGAGCCCATCTCCAAGTATATGATTTTAAAGAGGATTGGCTCCTCAGGTAGGACTCGAACCTACAACCCTTCGGTTAACAGCCGAATGCTCTGCCATTGAGCTACTGAGGAGTATGGCGTCCGACTGCCGAAATTATATCAAATGGTTCGTCTGCCTCAGGGTCCGCCGCGCGGTACGCAAGTACTCCCGGGAGACCCCACGCCAATGCTCGACGAGTGGTCGGCGATTATGCGCTCACCGAATACCACCACGAGCCCAGTAGCGGTGCTGGACTGAGGGTCCATATCAGGGGACCTATCCGGAATACTCTGCCCAGCCCTCAGAATGAGTGCATTGGGGTGCAGGAGGAGTCGCCGACAATCGTTGCAGGAATCGCAACAAAGGCACCTTCAGTAATGGTTGATCCGAGGCACGATCTTTACCGCTCGACGCGATGCAGCACTACCGGAATGCTCTCGGGCATGCGCCTGGAGCGGTTGAACGAGGGATCCGATCCGTCGGGCGGAGGCCCGATTGCCGGTTGCGGTCCTGTTGGCGTGACGGGTTGCGGTCTGCGGAATGGGAACTCGACCTTGCGCTCGAGGCTGACGCGATCTGCGGTGACGGTGCCCGTATAGGTGCTGTTGCCCGCTTTGAAGGAGACGCGGCTGCCTTCGATTGTGCCGTTCTCGATGGGCACCGGGACTTCATTGCCGCTGAGGAAGCCGCCCCCACCGCCTTCTACGGTTCCTGTGAGGCTGTTCCCGCTTTGGCGCAAGGTGAAGAGCATGGAGTTGGCGCCGACCAAAAACGAAACCGCTTCGCTGGCGGCGGCTGCTTCGGGGATGGGACGCCAGAGGCCGGTGACTCCTGAGCCGGCAGGAACTTCGCGCTGCCAGACGGCAACCTGGGGGCGGAGCGAGGCCTCCCGAGTGGGAATTGTAACGGTGGCGGGCGCCAGTCCCGGAGAGGTGGCCTGCACGGTGATGCTGCCCGCCTGTTTGGTGGACTGCACGATAGCCATGCAGAGGCCGGAGAAGGCCTTGCGGGTGGTGCCCTTGTCGGACGCGTGGTCGGTTGGGTCGCCATTGCCGACACCGATCAGCCTGCCGGGGCCGGAGATCTGGAAACTGACTTCGTTGTCCGCAATGGGAACCTCGCGGCCCTGGGCATCGTGGACCGCGACGGCAATCATGGCCACGTCTTCGCCGTCCGCATTGAGTTCGCTGCGGTCTGCCGTTGTGACGAGTTTGGCGGCAGCGCCGGTGGTCTCGCGTCGGGTAGTCATCACCTGCTTGTCCGCCTTGTACCCGCGCGCCTCGATGGCTCCGGCTGCCCAGGGGACGTTCCAGGCGAGGTGCTGGTTCTTCTTTACTTCCTGTGCGCCGAGACTGCGGCCATTCAGGAAGAGCTCGACGCGATCGAGATTGGTATGGACCCAGACGGCGATCTCCTTGCCTTCATAGCCGGGCCAGTTCCAGTGGGGGAACAGATGGAGGACGGGCTGATCGGTCCACCAGGACTGGTAGTAGAAGAAGGTGTCCTTGGGAAAGCCGCAGGTATCGATGATGCCGTACTGTGAGCTGATGTTGGGCCACTGGTAAGGGGAGGGCTCGCCACGATAATCGAAGCCTGTCCAAACAAAGCCGCCGGCGAGCCAGGGTTGGGCATCGCAGAAACGCCACCAGCCTTCGGCGGAGGCGCGGCCAGTGGTGGTGTATGGATCGTAGGAGCCGACGTAGCCTTTGTTGGGGTCGGTGATGTAGATGCCACGGGTGCAGACGGCGCTGACCGTTTCAGTGCCGATGACGGGCTTGCCGGGATGGGCCTGGTGGTAGGCGAGGGCACCGGGATCCATGTAGTTGTAGCCGATGACGTCGCAGACGGCCAGACCGCCGGTGCCGATCGCTCCCGTCGGAGCAATGGAAACAGGGCGGGTGCCATCAAGCTGCTCGGCGAGGGCTTTCATGGCGGAGAGGATGAGGACACCGCGCTCGCCATTCGCTACGCGTTCCTCATTGCCCATGGACCACATGAAAACACTGGGGCGGTTGCGATCGCGACGCACAAGGTCGCTGAACTGGCTCAGGCCTTCCGGATTCGAGGACATCATGCGGGTCTCGTCGAAGACGAGCATGCCGAGGCGGTCGCAGGCGTCGAGCAGCTCTGTCGTGGGTGGGTTGTGGGAGGTGCGGAGGGAATTACAACCCATCTCCTGCAGCTTGCGGACGCGGTAGTACTGAACGGAGTCAGGCAGGGCGGCGCCGATGCCGGCGTGGTCCTGGTGATTGCAGGTGCCCTTGATCTTGACGTGCTTGCCGTTGAGGAAAACCCCTTGTTGCGGGTCGATGGAGATGGTGCGTATGCCGAAGGGGGTCTCGTAGCGGTCCACGGTCGCCTCGTCGGCGCGGAGTTCAGTGACGAGCTTGTAGAGATTGCGCTCTTCCAGCGACCAGAGCTGGGGGCGCCGCACGGTCAGCTCCTGTTCGTAGATTTGATCTGAGCCGTTGGCGATGGAGTCAGGCGCGCTTGTAGCGGAGGCGACGCTGCGGCCGGAGGGATCGAGTACGGTGGAGACAACGCGCACGTTGCGCGCGGTGCTGCTGCGGTTTTCGACTTCCGTACGGATGGAGAGTGTGGCTTCGCCAGAGCGCACCTGGGACGAGACCAGAGTGCCCCATTTTTTCACGTGGACCGGACTGGTTTTCACAAGCCAGACATGGCGATAGATGCCGGCGCCTTCGTAGAACCAGCCGTCGCTGAGGGTGGCGTCTACGCGGATCAGGAGAACGTTGCTCGCGCCGGGGTTGACGAAGTCGGTGACGTCGAAGCTGAAGGGATCGTAGCCGCCGCTGTGCTGGCCGATGTAAAAGCCGTTGAGGGCGACGAGGGTCTCGCGGTAGGCGCCATCGAATTCAAGACTGATGCGCTTGCCGGCGTCAGAGGCGGGAAGCTCGAAAACGCGGCGGTACCAGCCGACACTGGTGGCAGGATAGGTCCGGCCGAGCGGATAAAAACCTTTGCTGGCGAGGGCCGGGTCATTGGCGAAAGGCAGCTCGATCGCCCAGTCATGGGGCAGGTCGACGGGGGTCCAGTCGCCGTCGTCGAAGGCGGGGTTCGTCGCAGGAAGGAAATTGCCGGTCTTCTGGAAGTCGCCGGTGCTGCCGCTGCCGAGGCCGAAGTCTTTGGAGGGATCATCGGCGTTGCCGAAGTGGAAGCGCCAGCCGAAATCGAGGAGGAGACGTTCGCGTTCGGTTGCGGGGAGGGGCGTGTTGGCCGCTTCATTGGCGGGGACCGAAGACGCGCTCTTAGTGCCGGTCTGCATGGCCATGCCGAGCGGACCCATTTGCTGAACTGCGACGGCGGCTGGGGCGAGGAGGCCCGACTTAAGAAGAGTGCGCCGTGAAAACGGTTTCATCTAACCCTCCAGTTCTGCCGTTGAAAAAACGGAAGGCGGCGGTCTCTGCTGCGTTCAGGCCAGAGTTTTACCGATGACTTCCGAGCGCGGCAAGTATACGTCAGGAGGGACGGTTTGCGAGCGGAAGGCTTTGAGGGAAGCTCCTCGCAGGTTTTGAAGCACGAGAATGTCTGGAATCCATATCTGCCCAATGCGGGCAGACCATCCACACCACCCACCCTGTTGGTTGTGGCTTGTCTCGGCCCGGCACGGCGAGCGACTGGAGTCGATACTATGCATCGAACCATGCCAGGGGTTGGCTGCCGCGGTGATGTTCTTGCGCTCCAATTCGCCATCCGGCGATACTGAGCATCACCGGCTGCAGCCGATGCGAGTCCGCGTGCCGTGGCAATCCGCGACTCTGAACTGTGGCCGGGGAGGAACCGGATGCGCAAACGCGAACCATTCACCAGCGGGACAAACGTCCGCCGCTGCATCCGCATGGCCCTGCGCGGCTTTCGGCGATATGCCCGGTACCCCCTGTCTCTGCACCTTTGCGTTTGGGCTCTGCTCTTCGCGGTCCTGTCTGGCTGGACTGCCGCCCAGGAGAGTTCTTCCGCAGCCGCGATTACCGGTCGCATCCTCGATGCCAACAGCAAGGCGGTACCCAAAGCGTCGATTCTTCTTAGCGGTGCTGCCTCTCAAAGCACTACTTCCGACTCCAGCGGGGCTTTTCAGTTTCGCGCTCTCCCTCCAGGGCGCTATCGCCTGACCGCCGGCACATCCGCTGCACACAATACTTCAGACTGGATCGATCTTGCTCCCGGCACCACAGCCCGGGTGGAGATGCGACTCGACGACAAACCCGCTGCGGCCCCAGGAAGCGAGTCTTCCACCACTCTCTTCCAGGCCATGCAATTTGCGGACGACCCTCGTTTCACCATCGCCGGCATTACCGACTGGACGGCAGCCGGCGGTCATGGATCCGACGCGAGCCTCCGCACCAGCGAGGCTCTGGCGCGGGATACTCTGGACCTCCAGCCGGACAACAAACCATCACCCCCTGGTTCGTGTCGCGAAGACGAGGCCGCTCTTCGAGCCGCGGCTGCCAATCAACCCGGCAGTTTCGAAGGCAACCACTGCCTGGGCATCTTCTATCTGCGGGCCAATCGATATTCAGACGCTGTTCAGTATCTGCACGCCGCATACCGCGTCCAACCCTCCGACGCTGTCAATGAGTACGCCCTCGCGGAGGCGTACGGCAAAGCCGGCGATGCGTCCCGAGCACGCGAGCATCTACGCCATCTCTCTGCGCACGGCTACACGGGCGCTCTTCACCGTCTCGCCGGGCTGGTGGACGAATCTCTCGGCGATCCTGTAACCGCCGTCAACGAGTTTGCACAGGCGGTGCGCACCGACCCGAGCGAACAGAACTATTTCGCCTGGGGCTCGGAACTCCTCTATCACCGTGCCGTGTGGCAGGCCCGCGATGTCTTTGAGGAGGGAGCCCGCGCCTGGCCAAAATCCGCGCGCATACTCACCGCACTCGGATCCGCGCTCTTTGCAGGCGCGCTCTACGACGATGCCGCGGAGCGCCTCTGCCAGGCGGCCGCCCTCGAACCTGACAATCCCGAGCCTTATCTTTTCATGGGCCGCGTTGAGGTTGCCGCGCCTCGTCCACTTCCATGCGTCGCGCAAAAGCTGGCGGAATTCCACCAACGCGACCCCGGGAACGCCCTCGCGGACTACTACTTCGCGATGTCGCTGTGGAAGCAACAGCCGTCTTCTGCCGATTCGTCCGTCCAGGAGCAGATCGCCGGCTTGCTCCGTGAGGCCGTCACCGCCGACCCGCGCTGCGGAGAAGCCTGGCTCCAGTTAGGCAATCTGCGGGCCCAGTCTGGTAACTACGCCTCCGCGATTCCGCTGTACACAAAGGCCGTCGATGGCAAGCCGCAGCTGACTGAAGCTTATTACCGGCTCGGTATCGCATACGACCGCACGAACCAGCGCGATAAAGCGCGCGAAGCCTTTGCCCAGCATGACCGAATTGAGAAGCAACAGGCCGCCGAAGTGGAACAACAACGCCGCGAAATCAAACAATTCGTTATCTCTTCTGCCGGCAATAACCTGCCGGGCCAAAGCCCGCACCGCTAATTGGCCGCGACTCAGCGGCGAGTTGACTGCGCAGCCGGCGGAACATAGGTTGCAACAATCCCTTCACCTTCTCGAACGATCAGAAATCGATTCCCCTGGACATTCGTGAACCGCTCGATCTTCTGCGTCGTTGGCCACTTCACCTCGATCCAGTCCGCGGTCTCCGCTTTGCCTAGCCCAAAGTGCAGCCGCAGATCGCTCTGCGACATGACGCTTGTTCCGCTGTGTACCTCGTCCATTTGTACGTGCTTGCCCGTCGCAACCCGCACCCGCGCCCCAATGGCCGTGCGGTTGCATTTGGTCCCAATCAGCTTCAGCGTAATCCAGTTCTGCCTTGTGCCAACATTGTGCAGCAGTGACGGCAGGTCGTTCATGTTCAGGATCAGGATGTCCATCCCACCGTCATTATCGAAATCCCCAAATGCCGCGCCGCGGCTGGAAAACCGCTCCCCGATTCCCGGCCCCATTTGTGCCGAGAAATCCTCGAATCGCCCGTTTCCCAGATTGCGGTAGACCAGGCGCGGGTTTTTGAATGTCTCCCCGAAGTTATACCTGTCAACCTCGGGATAGACATGTCCATTGACCTGAACTATATCTTTCCAGCCGTCATTGTCATAGTCGATGAAGCCACAGCCCCACGCAACATAGTTGCTGTTGATCCCCACCCCGGCGCTGAACGATAACTCGCTGAAGGTACCGTCGCCATTGTTGTGATACAGATCGGACGTGTCATCGGCGAAATTCGTTTTGAAGATATCCAGCCATCCGTCGCAGTCGTAGTCCGCGACTCCGATGCCCATCCCGGCCTGCTCGTGTCCGTCCGCGTTGTACGCGCATCCTGACATTACGGCCACATCTGTAAAGGTTCCGTTGTGGTTGTTCTGCAGCAGCATGCTCGGCTCGGAATCCACCGCGATGTAAATATCGGGCCAACCGTCATTGTCAAAATCATAGGAGACCGCTGTGATCGAATACCGGGGCCCTGGCTTCAGAATGCCTGCCTTCTCCGTCACGTCGGTGAAGGTGCCGTCGCCATTGTTGTGATACAGCAGATTGGTATCGCCAGGTAGTCCGCGCGGTCCGCACATCGTCGGAATTCCCTTCCATTGACACATCGCGGTGACTGCACGAGAAAATGGCTCATCGGGATCCAGCCTGACGAAGTTACACACGAATAAGTCGAGATGGCCGTCGCGGTCGTAGTCCAGAAAGGTGCAGCCCGTTCCCCACCGCCCATGTTCCTGATACAACCCGGCCTTCTTCGTCACGTCGGTGAAGGTGCCGTCGCCGTTGTTATGGAACAGAATGTTATGTCCCCAGAACGTGCAGAACAGGTCATCCCACCCGTCGTTGTCGTAATCTCCGACGCACACGCCGGTCTGCCAGCCGCTCCGGCCGAGCCCCGATTTCGCCGTCACGTCCGTGAAGGTTCCATCACGGTTGTTGCGGTAAAGATGCGTGGTGGGCGCCGGCCCTGCAGGCCAGTGCGCGTCGAGCCGGCTCCCATTGGTCAGATAGATATCGAGCCAGCCGTCGTTATCGTAGTCGAAGAACGCGATTCCGCTGCCCTTCGTCTCAATGATGATGCGCTTGTGATCGACGCCGCCCCAGACGTTCGGCGCCGTCAAACCTGCCTTTTCCGCAATGTCGATGAATTGTACGGGCGACTGCTGCGCCGGCGTCACCTCGGCCCTGAGCAGCGTTCCGGCCCCCCGCCTCCAGACCGGAGTGGTGAGCACATCGAGCAGCGCGCCGCCCAGCAGAAACGAGGAGCCCAGGAAGCGCCGCCGCGGCAGGATCATATCGTTCGGCGATTATAGAAATCGAAAATATCTCGTGTAAAGGAATGCGTTCGTCGCGCGACCCGCGGGAACCGGGCTCGGCCTCTCTTATGGCGCAGATTGCAACCGCGCCAGCGCCTGCCTGGCAGCGCTGTTGTCCGGCTGGAGGCGCAGCAGAGCATCCAGAATCTCCCGTGCGCGCGCCTTGTCGTTCTGCACCAGGCAGAGCCGCGCCAAATTGAGATACGACTGATCGAATTTCGGCTCGGCCTTTATCGCGGCCGTGAATTCGTTCTCCGCCTCGACCAGCTTCTGCTCGCGCGCAAACAGCACACCCAGATTGTTGAGCGCCTCGGCGTAGCCGGGGCGCAGTTCCACCGCCCGCCGCAGATACTGCTCTGCCTGAGCTTCGTCCTGCTGCTGCGCGTACAACATGCCCAGGCTGAAGTTTGCCTCGGCATCTGCCGGCTGCAGCGCCATGGCCTGTTTCAGATACTCCTGGGCGCGATCCCAGGCATGCTCGCGCCGATACACGTTCCCCAGATTCAGCATCGCCACGGCATAGTTCGGACGCAGTTCGATCGCCCGCTCGAAGTCCGCAATGGCCTCTGCAGTCCCGCCCTCCTGCGCGGCGATCATGCCCAGGTTGTTCCACGCTTCCGGATACCCCGGCCGCAGCTTCAGCGTCGTCTCGAGATATTTCCTTGCCTGTGCCGGATCATTCCTGCGCAGGCTCAGAGTGCCCAGGTTGTACCACGCGTCGGCATCCTCGGGCCGGTCCGCCACCGCCTGTCGAAAACTCTCTGCCGCCTGCTCCAAATAGCCGCGTTGCACCATGGCAACACCGAAGGTGAACGCATTGCGCTGAAAGGTGTCCTGAACGAGCCTTCCTGAAAACGGCAGAGCGCGTCGCCTCCGCTCCTCGCCAGTAACGGGGATCTCTGCAGCGTGCTTGCTCACAGCAGGCGCGTCGACGCGTCCGTTCAGGACCATCACGATCATTCCGCCGCTGTCGAGTAGAAAAGATGTGGGCAGCGGCAGATCGCGGTGCCGGTCGAACAAATGCCGATACACGAGATTGTAAATTCCCGCCACCTCGTCGGTGGCAAATACTTGCGGAAACGCCAGCGCCCTGGCGGCCTCGCGCGCCCTCCCCGCCGATTCCGCGCGATCGACATTCATGCCCAGCAACGCCACCCCGCTCGTCGCGAGCTTCGCTGCATGACGCTGCAGGTTCTCGAGTACCTGCATCGATGCAGCCGACTCCGTCGACCAGCACGTGATCAGCACCGGCTGTCCCCTGAACGAGTCGAGCGTGCGCAGCTTGCCGTTGCGATCAGGCAGCGAGAACGATGGTGCCTGCAGCGGATCGATCAGCCACGTCTCGGTCTGCGACGGCAGTTGCTCCGGCACGGCATAGGTTCCGGCCAGGCCCCATGCCTTCGATATCGGCGCAAACGCCTTTGCCGAAAACGCAGCCGCTCCTTCCTCTATCTCGATACGGTGATTGCGCGGCAGATTCTCGAATTGCTGCTCCTGACCGCCGGGCCAGCGAACCGTCGCCCGCGCCGTGCCCTGGGTTGCTCCCAGGCCGAAGAACAACTCCTTCGCATGCTGGGCCAGAAACCCCGAGCCCGCCTGCAGAAATCGCGTCTGCCGCAGCGCGCCGCACTGCACGGTCACCGCCGCCCCAATCGCATCGCGATTGCTCTTCGTGCCTCGCAGCCGGATCGAGATTGCGTCGCCAATCTGCGACATTGTGTTCCGCAGGACCCGGATCTGCGGCGCATTCCGGCTCTTGAGCACAACCTCCAGCCGCCCGTCGTGATCCAGATCGGCCAGCGCAAAGCTGCGGCAATCCTGGGCAAAATCCAGCCCCGCTGGCCCCGAAATCTCCGCGAAGGTTCCGTCACCGTTATTCGCGAACATCACATTACGCGCGTACCCGTGCCACGTGCGATCGGAACGAATCAGTTCGTTGATCGCATTCCACGCCCGCTCGTACGCAGTGGACGCCGTAGCATCCTCAGGCGAGTTCGCCACCACCTGCCGCCAGAAAAAGCTGGCGAGATCGGTCCGGTCTGCCCCGGAGATATATCCGTTCGCTACATACAGATCGGCGAACCCATCGTGATCAAAGTCCCAGAAATCCGATGACCACGACCATCGCCCCATTTCCACGCCGGCACTCTGCGCCACATTCTCGAAAGTCCCGTCTCCGCGATTCCTGTACAGTGCATTGCCGCGCGCATGCCGGCGATAGAGCGCGCGGATTTTCTCGGGCGCGTCGGCATGAAACTGCTTCTGTCCGACGACCCGCTGTCCCGCCGCTTCCCACATACTCGGCACGTAGATGTCCTGACGCCCGTCGTTGTCGAAATCGTGCCAACAGCAGCTCATGCCGGCGCCCACCTCTTCCACGTGAGCTGTCTCCGACGCATCGGTGAAGCTTCCGTCTCCATTGTTGCGGTAGAGCTGGCTGCTGCCGAAGTCATTCGCTACAAACAGGTCCGGACTGCCGCTCGCGCCCGCCTGGCCCCAGGCGCATGCAAAGCTGTAGCGGTTGTTCTGCACCCCGAGGCCGACCTTCTCAGTTGCTTCGAGAAACACATGCCCGCCCTTGTTGTGAAAGAGGCAGTTCGGAGGGCCATTGCGCGCGTCGTAGTACGGGACCGGGTAGTGATACTGGTCCAGTCCCAGGTAATACTGGTAGGTGCACAGATACAAATCCAGCCGCCCGTCCCCGTCGTAATCCGCTGCGGCGGCATGGGTAAACGTGCCCTCGGCCGTGCGCGCGAAGTGGAACGCATCGCGCTTCAGCGCGAACGTCCCATCGCCCTGATTGACGAACAGCAACGGCCCCGTCCCGCACACCACCAGCAGATCCTGCAGCCCCCGATTGTCGAGGTCCACGAAGAGCGCGCACGCGGTGTTGTCCAGCACGCCTACGCCCGCCTTCTCTGTCACGTCCTCAAATGTGCCGTCTCCCCGATTCCGGTAGAGCCGGTTCGGCAGTCCTGCTGCCTGGCACACGTACAGATCGTCGAAGCCGTCTCCGTCGAAATCCCCCGTTGCCACGCCGTTGTTGCAGTAAACATCCAGGCCCACAGCGCCATCGAGCATGGTCCGCCAGTAATCCGCGCCGAACAACATCTGCGCTTTCCATGACTCCGTTTCGCCCATCGCGCGCGCGGTCACATCCACAAACGCCGGCTGCTCCATCACACTGACGGTTTCTTCCCGAGCCAGCCAGCGCTGCGCCATCCAGCCCTGCTCCGCAGAACGCCACTTTATCTCCCATGAGCCGACGCGTTCCTCGCGACGCCCGTCCGCACGCAGCGCAACCAGGTCGTAGCGGATTTCCGTCCTCACCGTGATTGGCGACTCGGCAGTCTCTTCGATCCCGTAGATTTCAAATTCGGCCGTCTCCAGGCGCTGTGCCTCGCCGAGCCACCCCGCGACATGGCTCAGAAACGCATCGCGCCCCCGGGTCGTCGCGCCCCCAAAGTCTCGCTTCAGTACCGTTACGCCGAACGCAGAGCGCAGCGTCCGTTCCTTCTGTGCGGCAAAATCCGACGCTTCGATCCCCGCGTCCACAAACCCTGCCAGCGCCGCGCCCGCATCACCCGACGCGCAAAGGATTCGGCCCCATTGCTGCACCTGGCCTTCAATTTCCGCGGCGTATTTCTCCGTGAGATAGCCATCCAGCCCCGGCTCAACCAGTCGCATCACGGCAGCCAGCGGCGACTCCTGCGGATAATGCGGCTGCAGCCGTATCTCTCCCATCGCCAGATCGGAGGCCCAATCCGGCATTTCTCCCGAAAACAAGAGCCTGCGGAATCCCATCAGCGGAGCCGGCCGCAGAAGCAGCGGCGCCAGTCCCATACCCTTCAGCACACTTCTGCGTGAAACGGTTGGCTTCTTACTCCTTCGGGAGGGGGTCATACGGCTGGGAATGGTGGCATCATATCACCGGCTCACACGCGCCCGTTCGAAGGCGTGGGCAACATCGCTGCCCCGATCGGCGGGCCGTTCCAGGAGCCTCTTCCTCAGAGCTTCCAAACCCGGCGTTGGAAAAACATCTGCAACCTTTGGTTGACAATCCGAAACAAGATGGGCTAAAGTCATCGACCGATATCGAAAAGTACGTTCAGGCCCCGCAGTAATGTAACGGCTTTCATTTTCGAATTGCAGTTCAGCCTCGCTGCAGACGCGTCTCGCGCGAGGAACGAGCAGTGCGGATTCGAATAGTTGTCCCCAGGTCTCATAACTTTTCGGAGGTACCAGGATGCGCGGAAACAGGAAAGCTGTGTGCTTCTTCAGGGCCCTGAATTGCATCATCATCGCGTGCTGCTGCGTCCTGCTGCCGGGCCGAGCGGCATTCGCACAGGTCGATGAAGGTTCCATCACCGGAACCGTAACCGACAGCACCGGAGCCGTAGTTCCCAACGCTCAGGTGACGCTGCTGAATACGGACCAGGGTATTTCTGTGCAAGCGCGCACCAGCGCTGGAGGCTCGTACACGTTTTCGCCAGTGCGCGTTGGAAACTACACGATCACGGTAACTGCCGCGGGCTTTGCGAAGACCACACAGTCCAACCTGACGGTTAACGTTGCGCAGGCTCTGGAGGTCAACATTCAGCTCAAGGTCGGACAAGCGTCCGAAACCGTGGAGGTCAACGAAGCCCCTCCCCTGCTGCAAACGCAGGAAGCTTCCACGGGCCAGGTGATCGGCCGGCAAGAGGTGAACAATCTGCCCCTCAACGGACGCAATTTCACGTTCCTGGCGCAGCTTGGAGCGGGCATGCAGACTCCTCAGGCCGATACGCGCGGCAATGCCGCCAGCGGCGCATTCTCCGCCAATGGCGAGCGTCCCGCGCAGAACAATTACCTGCTTGACGGTATCGACGACAACTCCGATAACGTCGACTTTCTCAACGGCACGAATTACGTCATCCTGCCTCCAATCGACGCCATTCAGGAGTTCAAAGTGCAGACCTCGGATTACAGCGCGGAGCTGGGCCGGGCTGCAGGCGCGGTGGTGAACGCCACCGTCAAATCCGGCACCAACTCGATCCATGGCGATGCGTTTGAGTTCTTCCGCAACGACAAGCTCGACGCTGCCGACTGGTTCGAGGACAATACCGCGAACCCGGTGAAGGGCGAATATCGCTTCAACCAGTTTGGAGGAACAGTCGGCGGCCCCATCATCAGGAACAAACTCTTTTTCTTCGGCGACTACCAGGGGACGCGCCGCGTCCAGGGCACGTCGTTTACCTCCACCGTACCGACCAATTCCGAGCAAAAGAGCGATTTCCAAAATCTGCAGGACATCCTGACCCAGCAGGCTGGAGCCTCCAAGACGGACATCCTCGGCCGCAGCATGCCGAATGGCACCATCCTGGATCCGGGCACAACCCGCTTTGTGGCGGCAGGTGCGGTGGACCCCGTTTCAGGCTTGACGAACACTGGCGGAGACGGCTACGTGCGTGATCCGTTCAGCGCCGTGTGTGCGCCGAGCACGAAGACCTATGCCCTGGGTACCTGCCCCGATCTCAATATGCTTCCGGCAGGCCGCATCGATCAGGCTGCAGTGAAACTGCTGCAGCTTTTTCCTGCGCAGAATACAGGCCTCGGCGGGTACCAGACCAGCCCGGCGCTTTTCGAGCATGCGAATGAATTCGACACACGCGAGGACTTCAACCCGGATCAGGCCAACCAGGTCTTCGCCCGCTTCAGTTATTCCGACGACCCGCAGTTCATTCCGGGACCGTTTAAAGGCATAGCCGATGGCGGCGCTTTCCAGCAGGGGCTTCAGAGCGCGAAATCGGCCCAGATGGTGGCCGCGTACACCCACGTATTCACCCCGGCCGTCGTGAACCAGGTCCGCGCGGGCTTTGCTCACCTGCACGCCACGCGCTTCGGACCGGTAGGCACCCAGATGGGGATTCCCGCGCAGTATGGGATCCAGGGCATTCCCCAGGTAGCCGAAAACGGCGGCCTGCCCGCCATCGCCATCACCAACCTGACAACTCTGGGCAGTAACGAATACCTGCCCTCCGACGAAACCACGGCGACCCTTCAGGTCACGGACGACTTCACCCGGATTTACGGCAAACACAGCTTCAAGATGGGCGTCGAGTTCCAGAACGCAAAGTATGCGACTCTGCAGCCTGAGGCTTCCCACGGCGACTTTGCCTACAGTGGTACGTACACCGATATTCCCAATCAGGGGTCGACGGACGTCGGCGGCCTGGCCCAGTTCCTGCTGCCTCCGACCGCCGCGCCTGCGACCATCGCCGGGAATCCCAATCCCAATGGTTACAGCTATTCCGGCGGCTCAAACAGCGTTACAGCCTCGAACATCAATAAGACCTACGATGCGAAGAAGTACTTTGCCGCCTACTTCCAGGACGACTGGAAGATGACCTCGAAGATGACGGTGAATCTCGGCGTCCGCTACGATTACTTCGGCCCGATCAACGAGACCAACGGCGGGCAGGCCAATTTCGTTCCGATCGCCTTGCCGGGACTGGGTCTTGGCAATCCCACCTTCATCGTTCCCGCCAGCGGAAAAGACAATCGGACGCTGTCCACAAACTCCAGCTGCCTTGGAACCGGCTGCTACGGCCTGGTCGATCTTCTGGCGGCGGATGGCATCACTCTGGACGTGACGAATAAGTACGGCCAGGGACTGCTGCAGCTGCAAAAAGCCAATTTCTCCCCGCGCCTTGGCATGGAATACCAGATTACTCGCAAGCTGGTAGGGCGCGGCGGCTTTGGCGTGTTCTACAACTCGTTTGAGAATCAGGGATACGGACCGAATATCGGCGAGAATTATCCGTTTGTGTTCAACTTCGGATACGGCGTAACTGCCAATCCATCCGACCCGCATGCGTCCATTGTTTCCCAGATTGCGCCGGTCAGTTACAACACTTCATTTGCCGGCTGCCCCACGGCCGGCCCGGGGGGCACCGCGTCGATCGAATCCGGCTTCTCCTGTATCCCATTCAGCCCAGCTGTAGTCAACGCCAAAGGCCTGGGGCTGCAGGGTCTGCAGTTCAACTACCAGACCCCTCGCACCTATGCCACAAACATTAGCTTCGAGTATTCCATTCTGCCATCCCTGGCTGCGACAGCTTCGTATGTGTACACGCATGACGCCGATCTGCAGCATGGCGTGGGTTACCAAGACGTGAGGCAGATTATGCCTGCCGGCCTCACCACCGGTACCGGCTGCCTCTACGGAAACTTCGCCGTGGGAACCGCTCCCGGGAAGTTAAGCTGTTATCCATTCCCGGATTTTGGCGGCGGCAGTTATCAGGCTACCGATGGCATCAGTTCCTATCACGGCTTGCAAACCAAGCTGCAGGAGCAAGTCTCGCACGGCCTGACGTTCCTGCTCGCCTATACCTGGTCCAAGGCGATGAGCGATGCCGGCGACCTGTTGAACGGTACCAACGCCGACACGCTTCGCGCCTATGCGGTCCCGGGTCTGGGTCCAAAGTTCGACTATTCTTTGTCTGACTTCGATCTCCGCAACGTGATCCACTTCAGCGGAACCTACGACTTGCCCTGGGGACGGGGCAGACAATTCATGAACCACGGAGGCCCTGCCAACCAGATCCTCGGAGGCTGGTCTACCAACTGGATTGTCGGGTTGCAGGGGGGCCAGCCGCTCGGCTTTGGCTGCCATACCAGTACAGCGTCAGGCCTGGGCTGCAACGACATTCTCCTCTCGGGCAAGAGCCCTCAGCTCGGGATCACGACCAAGACCGTTGCCAGCAATAAATACCCGTTTTGGATCGGAAATCCATCGGCCTTTGCGCAGCCGTGCCTCCTGGGCGGGACGCCGCAAGCTCTTGTCCCGATTGCAGGCTCGGCGCTCAACTGCGTCCCATTGACCGGAGCCGCGGCGCTGGGCGCCAGACGCGATCAGATTTCTGGTCCCGGACTCCATAATCTCGACTTCTCGCTGTTCAAGACCTTCCCGTTCAGCGAGCGTTACTCGCTGGAGTTCCGCTCGGAGTTCTTCAACATCGTCAATCATCCGAACTTCAATCAGCCGAATTTTGGCGGCAATGGTGTGGTTTCGATCAGCGGTTCGGGCGACTACACAACACCGACCTTTGGGGCAATCGGATCCACGCGCACCAATCCACGGCAGATCCAATTTGCAATGAAGCTGTATTACTAGGGCCCGTGAACAAAACCTGAGGAAAGCAGCTACCGGTTCACGGGGGATGGATTAAGATGTCAACACCCCGGCATGGCACGGTTCGCGAGTGCCGTGCCGGGGTGTTCTTCTTGAGAGTGCCTTGCTCAGGCGGAGAACAGGGAGGCAGTCCGTGAGCAGGAAGCCTCGGCTCAGTTGGCCGGTATTGCTGGCGCTGTCTGGCTGCGCCGCGCCTCTCTGCGCTCAGGGCACGCCTCAGCAAAGAATTGAGCCTGTCTATAAGGCGGCAGAGGCCGACTACGGCGCTGGGCGGTATCCGGCGGCGGCTCATCGGCTGGAAACCATCCTTCCTTACGCCACCCGGGATTTTGAGGTGCATGAGCTTCTTGGCCTCATCTATGGCTCGATGGCCGAGAATGCAAAGGCTCTTGGCCAGCTCCAACTCGCCGTTCAATTGAAGCCGGACTCAGCTGCCGCGCGAACCAACCTGGGCACAATCCTGCTGGATTCGGGCAAGGCAGACCTGGCGAGCGAGCAGTTCCGCAAAGCGCTGCAACTGGAGCCCACAAACTACAACGCCAACCATAATTTTGGCGAGTTGTACGCGAAATCCGGCCAGGTGGCCGAAGCGCAGGCGCTGTTTGCAAGAGCTTACCGCGCGAAACCCGGTGCGTACGACAACGGCTACGATCTGGCCATGGCCGATTTTCTGCTCGGCCGGCTGGACGAAGCTCGGCAGGTCATCAGGGATCTGGAAAAAGAGAAAAAAACCGATGAGCTGCACAACCTGCTGGCTCAAGTCGACGAGAAGGAAGGAAAGTTTATCGATGCGGCGAACGAATACGAGACGGCCGCACATCTGGACCCGACGGAGAACAATCTCTTCGATTGGGGAAGCGAGATGCTTCTGCACAGAACCTACGAACCGGCGATCACCATCTTCCAGGACGCGACGCAGCGCTATCCCAACTCCCCGCGCCTCTTCATCGGTCTCGGACTCGCGCTCTATTCCCGCACTCGCTACGACGATGCCGTGAAGGCTCTTCTCCGCGCCGCGGACCTCGATCCCTCCGACCCGCGCTGCTACCTTTTCCTCTCCAAAGCCTACGACAGCTCGCCTGGCGAGGCCGCCGCAGTCACCGAGCGCTTCCGCCGCTACGCTGAGGAACAGCCGAACAACGCGCGCGCTCAGTACTACTACGCGATCAGCCTCTGGAAGGCCAAACGAACCGGGGGCTCCGCCGTAGACTTCAGCACCGTCGAGTCTCTGCTGAAGAACTCCATCGCGCTCGATGAGTCCTTCGCTGACGCGCACGTCCAGCTCGGCGACTTCTACGCCGATCAGCATCAGTACGAGGAGTCCATTCCGCAGTACGAGCGCGCTCTCGCCCTCGATTCGAGCCTCTCCGACGCGCACTACCGCCTCGGCATGGATTACGTCCACGTCGGCAACAAAGATCTGGCTCAGAACGAACTCGCTGTTTATAAGAAGCTGCGTGCTGAACATCTGGCGGAGGTCGATAAAGAGCGCGCCGAGGTTCGCCAGTTTGTCTACTCCGCCAAACCGCCCGCTCCCTCGGTGCCCTGATCGCCCATGAATCGCCTGATCCAATCGCTGCAAACTCCCTTCGGCCTCAGCCTCAGCCGCCGCGAATTTCTCCGTGATGTTGCCGGCCTCACCCTCGGATCGACTCTGATGGGAGCCAGTCCTTTCCTGCGCGGCGAGGCTGTCCGCAAAAAGCGCAAGGTGATCGTGATCACTTTTGGCGGCGGCGCGCGCGACCAGGAAACCTTTGCACCTGAAGGCCAGGAGAATATCCCGCATCTCCTGCACGAGCTGATCCCGCAGTCCAGCTTTTTTTCCCATGTCACGAACCGCGGCATTCTGGGCCATTACGTCGCCACCGCCAGCCTGGCCACCGGCGTCTATGAAACACTGAACAACTTCGCTGCTGTCCCGCCGCAACATCCCACCGTATTCGAGTATTTCCGCCGCGATCTGAAGCGCCCTGCTAACGACGCGTGGGTCGTCGCGCCCAGCAACGGCTTCAACCGCATCGGCGAGAGCGATTGCCGCTCCTACGGAGCTGGTGCCTTGGTGATCCTTCCCAAGCACCTGCTGGCAGCCGCGAGGCCCGGCGGCGTAAACCTCGACCACCTCCTGCGCGACAACTACGAGAACCCCCTCTACACGCCGCAACTGGGCGGCGGAGAGTTCGAGCTCCAGCAGCTGGACCGCATCCTCCGCCTCTCCGTCGAGGACTTCGCCGCGCATGCACGCACGCTCTCCAGCCCAGACGAGCTGTCGGTGTACATCGCCATCCGCCTCATGCAGCAGGAAGCTCCCAGCCTGCTGTGGATCACCATGCACGACATCGACGTCGCCCATTCCGGCGCCTATTCCTTATATATAGAAGGCATCCGCCGTACCGACCGCCTCTGCGCCGAGATGTGGCGCGCCGTGCAGGACAACCCTGAGTACGCCGGCAACACCACCATGTTCATCCTGCCCGACTTCGGACGCGACGCCGACTACGACACCGGAGGCAATGGATTCCAGCACCACCGCACCGGAGATGCTGCAAGCCGCACCACCTGGATGATGGCTCTCGGTGCCGGTGTCCGCCCCGGTGTCATTTACGACGACCCAGTGCAGTCCATCGATCTCGTCCCCAGCCTCGGCGCCATCCTGGGTTTCTCGCCCGCGCAGAGCGAAGGCAAACCGGTCCGGGAGCTCCTCTGATCATGCAGCCCCGCGACCTTACCGCAGGAAACTTTGCTGCTTACCCGCTGCAGGGCCGTTCCCTCGCCGTCGCCCATGTCGAGACATTGCGGCAGCTTCCGCTCGCTCTCCTGCCCAGCCTGTTGCGCGAAATCATCCAGTACGATTACCTCTTTCCGGTCGAGCGCTCCACCATCGAGAAGCAACTCTACGCTCTCGCCGCGATGAATCAGGGGCAGCTTTCCGAATGCGTGCATGGGTTTGCGCAGATCTCCCTGTCGCATGACCTCGAGGATTTCGACTGGATCAATCACCCCGCGCAGTTTCTGGAGCAGCAGTCCGCCTGGCTCTGGAGCAGCCATCAGCTCGATGCTTTTCGCACCGCCGCCAACGACTACAGCGCCCGCCTCGACGCCGTGATTCGGGTCGAAGCGCCTCCGCTCCGTCGTCTTGGGATCGCCGTTATCGGACAGGGCGTAGCTTCGTGGGACCAGCCGCTCTTCCGCAACCTCCGCGCCCAGGGGACCTGGTTCCAGAGCATCCGGTCCGGCAACGGGCTCCGCCTTCTCCTCGACGCAACGGCCCGGCGTGCGCGGGCACACCCCGTGCCCTATGCGCATTGGTATATCGACGGAGACGCCGCTGCCGATCACGATCCCGCGCTCACCAGCATCTCGTTCAGCGCGCTCGAGCCGCTCCGCACCGGCCTGCTCACAAAAATGCAAAAGGAAATCGAGCGCCCCGGCATGGGACCCGAGCAGCTCCGCACCTGGCTCGCTCGGCTCACGCCCGCGGAACTCGGCATCGACGGCTCAACGGATCCGGTCCTCGCCCGGTTCCAGGTCAGCCTCTTCACGGAAGCCTCCGGCACGCAGATCTTCAGCACCACCTTCGCGCAGTGGACCACCCGGGAAGTGCTCCGCCGCGCCCAGGCGCTCACCGTCATCGCGCGCTTCGCGCCGCGGCAGCGCCAGCGGCCGATGAACGAATTGCTTTCCGGCGACACGGCGACGCCCGAACTCGATCCCGCCGGTTCGCTCATCGATGCCGACATGGCCGCCTGGTATCACTGGGTGAACCAGCAGCGGCTCCCCGGCTACGAGCAGTCCGCCTTTATTGCGTGGTTCGAGGATCACAACCAGGCTGTCGCCATCGGTCCCACGATTCCCCGCGGCGTCGAATCCGATTCCTCGCTGGATCTGGCCCAGTTGCTCGCTTTCGCTGGCGGATGAGCTGCCTTTCTTCATGCCATTCACGCATCCGGGTAATCCGGCTCAGCCTCTGGGACCGTGGGTGCGCGAAACTCAGATCGGCGACCTGCTACGAGAATTCAGACCCACCCCGACGCCGGCCTGCACGGTCTGCGTCACACATTCCTGACCGAGGCCGGCGAGCATACCGACCCGTTTACATTGCAGTACGTGGCCGGCCACGATAACATTAAGACGACGATGCGCTATGTGCATCCGCAGGCAAAT
>PMAM01000103.1 GCA_003152595.1 Acidobacterium sp. | reverse complement strand
GTCGTGCTCTCGCCCTTGCGCAACTCCAGGTTCCCGTGGTCGGTCTCCAGCTGCAGCTGCACGCCGCCGTGACCCACTGACCCTTCCAGCGTCTGACGCCCACCGTCCGTGGACATCTTCAGCGGGAAGTCCGTGCGCACCGCTTCGTCGGCGCTCGTGCTCCCGGCCACGGTGAAGTTTGCGCTCTCCGGCATGGTCACGATCACGTTCCCGGTGTGATCGGTGATCTGCAGATTGCCCAGCGGATTGGCGGCAACGATATTCACGTCCCCGTTCGAGTCCTCGACATGCACATCCCCCGCAATCTGCGTGAGGTCGATGTCCTTCGAGCGCGCAATTACGCGCACCGGACCCCCTGCCTGGCTGACGCTCAGATCGCTTTTGTCCAGCGTCATCGCGCCCATCAGGTGCGGAATCTCAAGCGTCGTCTGGCTGGAGTGGAAGTGCACTCCGGACGCGATCTGCTCCAGGTGAATGTCCCCGAAAAAGTCGCCGTTGATGGTCGCCGAACCCTGGATCTGTGAGAGCGTCACATCGTCGCCCATGCCATCCACGATGACGCGGCCCTGCACGTTATGCGCCGAGAAGTCCCCGTGAGTGATGTGCCCCTGGGCATCGCCTCCGATATCCTCCAGCTTCACTTCGCCGTGATTCGCCGTCACCTGGACGCCCCCGTTCAGGCCGTCCGCGGTGACATCGCCGTGTCCGGTGGTCACCGTGGCATAGGACGCGGCAGGCAGTTCAATCGTCAGGTCGACGCGCGCACCCTGCTTCTCCGGCACGGTAATCACCGCGCCCCCTCCGGTGGTCTCCACCTTCGGCTTCAACTGGGCGAAGATCTTTTGCGCCTCGGAATCCGAATCGCGGTGGACCATCTGGTGGGCGCGCAGGTGCATCTGGTTGTCGTCGGACGCGGTAATCGTCACATCGCCCTGGGGGTCCTCGATGGTCACCACCGGCTTGGCTGCCGTCAGAACCTGATCGATCTGCACATCGTTGTCGTGCTCCGCGCCCATCCAGTTCCAGAAGTTGTCATTGCCGTTGTCGCCGAACTCCCAGGAGAACGGCCCCATCAGGTGGCCATTCCGGGAAACCCAGCCGAGGCAGATCATCAGGATCACCAGCCACACGATCCCGCCCATCGATCGGCGTCCGGCCCACGGCCGGTTCCAGTTCAGAAAATGCTCACCCAGCAGCAGGCCGCCCATCACGATGAGCAGCATCGGCCACCAGCGCGCGTACCAACCCCAGAACTCACCCGGGTCCAGCCGGCCCGTCGACATCAGCAGCGCCATCACGCCAATCGTGAGCAGGATGAGCGGGCCCACAAAAGTGGGCCGGTGCCAGCCGCGCCAGTAACTGCGGTAGTAGTCCTTCTGCGCGCGCATCTGCGCTTTCCACTGCTGGCGCTGCACCCGCGCTGCCTGTTTGGCCTGCCACCGCGCTTCCCGCGATGTCCAGGATGGAGGTGTGGTTGCCATCTCTCTACCTCCTCCCCTCGTCGGTCGGTATGTCCGTTGATGTCTCGTGCGGCGAAACGACGGTCGCCGCCGCATCGCCCGGCACGGTGCCGGTATAGGTCGTCGTCCCCATGCTCCCCGGCGCCTGATATCCGGATTGATATCCGGCCTGATAACCAGGCCACGGAGCCGGAGCCGCCGGTGGATTCTGCGCGAGAATCGCATTCTCCGCCAGCTTCAGCAGTCCCCACACGATGATGTACAGCGGCCAGCTGTGCCCGTACGAGATGCCCGCATATTCATCCAGAATGGCCGTGATCCCGAACGTGAGCAGGATGATCGGCCCCCGCATGCGCCGCAGAAACAGGTACTGGTTCATTGACCACCTCCTGCCGGCGGCTCCGGCTTGGTCGCGGCCGGTGGCGGCGGCGGAGCATTGCCCGGCGCGCCGGGAACCGGCGGCTGCACCACGGGCCGGTTATAAAACCCGAACCGCCCCGAGTTCCGCATCAGCAGCCAGACCGCGATGCCGACAATGATCAGAGGCCACCCGTGGCGGACCCAGCCGAAGTTAAAGAATCCCAGCGTATTGAACAGGAACAGCATGCCCAGCAGGATCAGCACAATCGCGCCGATCGGCTCCCTGCGCGCGCGTTCCAGTTCCATCTGCGGCACCGGAGGCACCCAGCCTGGNNGGCATGTTTGGAGGCGCACCCGGCGGTACGTAGCCCGCTCCCTGAGGTGCAAAGCCCGGAGGAACCGCGCCCGGCGGCACGAACCCTGGAGGAGGTGCGCCCCAGCTTCCTGGCCCGCCGACCCCTCCAGAGGGGTTGTAGGGTCTTGCCGCCGCTGCCTGGGTTTCGGCCACGATCCGCTGCCGCAGCTGTTCGCCCCACTCCGCACTCTGTCGTCCAAATTCATGCGCATGCAGGCGCACCTGTTCCGCCCAGTCGGCGTACGGCTGCCCAGGGTTCCCCGGAACAGCTCCCGGCGCGACCCCTGCGGGTGGTCCAGGCGGAAATCCCGGCGGAGGTGGCGTGACCGGTGGCGTGTAAGGCCGTGCGGCGTGTCCGCCAAAGGCATTGCCCAGCTCGTTCAGCCCGAAGGGATCNNCCCACGCCGGGAATGAATCCGAGAATCGTGGCCGTGCCGGGATTTGGCACGCCGGCAGGAGGCGGCCCATACGGTCCTGGCATGCCCTGGCCCGGAGGCACCTGGCCGGTCACGCGCGCCGCCAGGCACGGTTCGCAAAATACGTTGCCCTGTACTTCTCGCGTGCACTGCGCGCACAACCCTTTCCCGCAGTTCTGACAAAAGGCGGTAACCGCCGCCCCGGGATGATTAACGCAGTTCATACCAGGCCCCTTTCGACTTTCGCTCTCCGCAGCCCGGTTTCTGAATGACCCAGGGAAATTGACTTGCCAGTTTCGAACGACACCACCACCGCTGTTGTTTTGCTTCCGAGGTTGCTCTGCGCGCGCAGCGGGGTACCGTACCCCGCGCTCGCGCTGCCGCCTTTTCCGGATGGCTTTTGCTGCTGCTGATTCTGCTGCTGGTTCTGCTGTTGCTGCTGCGGCTGCTCCACGTCCCGGCGCAGCTCGCGCATGCGCGACTGCAGCTGGTAGAAGAACCACATGTTGTCGTAGTAGCGCACCACCGAACTGCGCGCCCCGTAGAACTCCCGCGACAGCGTGTTGCCGATCTGCGAGGGTTTAAGATCCGCCAGCCGCAGACTCGTCAGATGCCCGCCCGTGACCAGGTTCAGCGTCAGCGCCAGCGAGAAGAACGCCATCGCCACCGTCATCAGCAGCCGCGTCTCGTGGAAGCTCCGCCGCCACGGCATGACCATCGCCATCCCACCCGCAACAGCGGGCGCACCGGCAGCAACCACCGGAATCGGAACTCCGCCCGCGCCCAGCGTCTTCTCGATAATCTTGCTGACCAGGCCCGACGGAATCTCCGGCTCCTCGTGCAGATACGTCAGCCACTCCTGCCCCTGCTTCACNNTCCTCGCAGCGCATCGCGCCGCCAGGGGTCGAGCCCGGCTTCTGTCCGAATTTGCTCTCGTCTGCCACCTAAACCACCTGTCCCTTATTACGTTCCAGCAGCCGCGCAAGTTCTGCGCGCCCGCGGCTGATCCTCGACTTCACGGTACCTTCGGGGATCCGCAAGACCTTCGCAATGTCTTTGTAATCCATGTCCTGCAAATCGCGCAGGATCACCGCTTCGCGCAGTTCGGGCGAGATCTTCGTCAGCGCCTCCTGCACCATCTTCTCGATTTCCTTCTGCACCGCCCGATCATGCTGCGTCGGCCCTTTGTCTGCCAGACGCTGCAGCAACGGCAGATCGTCGCCATCGCCTTCCCAGCCCGCGTCCATCGAATCGGTGACCCGCTGCGCCCGCGACCGCCGGAAGTGGTCCACCAGCAGGTTGCGCGTCATGGTCGTAAGCCATGTCTGAAACGTGCCGCGCGCCAGGTCGAAACTGGTCAGATTCCCGTACACCTTGAGAAACACTTCCTGGGTCAGATCTTCGGCGTCGGTCGCCGATCCGGTGAACCGGAAGCACAAACCATACACCCGCCTGTGATGCGCTTTCACCAGTTCAGTCCAGGCAAAGCTGTCGCCCTTCAGGCACCGCTCTACCAGGACCTGCCACTCGGCTTCCACAGGCTTCTCCCCGACCCTTCCAACGCCCCGTTCCTGCTCTTTGCGCTGCCACCGGTCGGCCCCAGGCGCCCGGTACTGCCTCCGCGCGGACGGCCCATCCTGCCCGGGCGTAATCACCTCCGCCCGCGATGCCGGCCGGGCCGGGAACCCCAGCATTCCCAGATTCCACGAGATGGTTCCAGCGCTCATGGGCAATGATACGCATCGCAAAGCCGCTTGGTTCCGGAAAATGGCTCAGGTATCCCAGCCATCCCGAGCGAGTCGGCATAATCCACGAACCCATCTCGCAGCGGCGCGCCAGCCCCACGACGGTAGAAGCCGCAGCCTGCCCTGAGCGAGGTCGCATAAGCGACCGAGTCGAACGGGGGCTTCAGCCCGTGGACTCGCCCTCGCCAAAAGAAACGGGCCTTCAGGCCCGGACAACCCGTTGCCTTCAAACTTCCGGACAGCCGGCCCTCCGGTAACATACCTCAACCTCTTCACCGAAATGTCATCCCGAGGAGCGGAGCGACGAGGGATCTGCGGTTGCTCCTCTGCTCCTGTCCCACTCCAAACTTCCGGACAGCCGGTCTTACGGCAACGGACGAGATTTGGGCATCAGAGCCACCTGGCCGGCCAGGTGGCGCGAGCCCCCCGCGCACTGGGTAGATCTCTGATATTCCTGGTCAAGTGATTCCGCAACGGAAGTCCCGCTGGATGCTTGCAAAATACCTGTTCTTTGTTCTGCTGGTCGCGTTCTACGCCAGTACCGCGGACAGTCAGGATGCCACGAATCACCCTGTCCACGACTTTTTCCTCTTTAACGGCCCGGGCGACTTCAACCGCAACATCTTTTACAGGAATAAGCTGGAGTTCTCCTTCGAGAGCGGCTGGGAGCCCCGCAATATTCCCTTCGTTTACAACTTCGTGACGGGCAGCACCTACACCACCTGGCCGCTCCATTACACGCTGCAACCCAACATTGCTTCCGTCCGCTGGACCATCGATAAAATCGATTGGCCCGGCATCCTGCGCGGCACGATGGACTACACATTCAGCGGGACCTATGTGGACATCCCCCGCGGCCCGGAGACGCGCTATTTTGCGTTTCTCTTTGGAATACGCCGTAACTTCATTCGTCCGAACTGGAGGATGGTTCCTTACTTTGATGCCCACGGCGGCGTGGGCAACATTAACGCCAGGGGGCCAGACGGGGTCCTCTACGCCCAGGGACAGGATCTGACGTTCACGTTGATGAACGGCGGCGGGATACGCTACGACTTCAACCGCCGATTCAGCATCGATGCCGGCGCGACCTACCAGCACATCTCCAACTTCTACCTGTCACAGCCCAAATATTACGATTACGGCATCAACGTCTGGGGCTCGATGGTCGGCTTCAACCTTCGTATTGGAAAAGCCAGGCCCCTGATGCAGTAGGTGAGAGCTGATAATCTCGCCACAACATCGACAGACCGGATAGTTGATCCGAACGTGCGGTCGGCAGCACGGCAATTTGGCCGCTCCTCCTATCCTGTCGGGTCCAGACCTCGAATGTTCCGCATAGCCGGTGGCACGGCAGCTTTGGCCCGCTCCACGGGAGCCGGAACTCGAAGAGATGGACGGGTGCGCCGCCACTCTAAGCCTCTAATAGGGTGACCTCCGTCACATCCCGACTTCGCCGATTTCCGGCATTCTCGATCAGCTAGCGAAGGGGTAAAGTCGGGAAGCGCCTATCCGGTTTCCCCAGACGGGCGCCGTCCAGGAATCAGGATGATACTGCGCGGCCCCTATGACGCCCAGATGCGGGCTGTCTGAGAGGTACTCTCATGACCGATCAGGATGTGCAGGCACTCGTATCAAAATCTCTGCGGAGCCGTGTGATGGTTACCTATGCCCTCTGTGCCATCGCAGAGGACCAGGCCCAGCACGGCAATCTGAAGCGTGCTTTGAAAACTGCCCTAACGGTTCGGTACCTGATGGCTGAAATTGGAATCCTGGTCCGCGAACCGGTAACGCCGTCATCCAGCGCGGTTCGGGAAGCAGCCGATCTGTTTGCGGAATTGGAAAGCCGGATTGACGCCATCGAAGGC
>PMAM01000072.1 GCA_003152595.1 Acidobacterium sp. | reverse complement strand
GGCCGCGAAGAAAGCCATGAGCAGGGCAGCGGCGTTCGGGTTGCGGTGGACGAATCGATGCATGCGCTTACGGCACTATCAGAGATGGCGCCGGCTTCCGGAAAGAAGCCTGAGGCCACCGGAAAGCGAAGGCTCAGCGATACCCGGACGGCTCCTGGTCTTGTTATAGACGTGGCGGTTCCACGGGAAGTTACGCCGGGCGGGCTTTCTATGAGTGGGAAAACGGAAGTTGTCCTTTAGAATCGAGGGTATGAGCCGTATGAAGCTTCGTGTCTGGGCGCCGAGTCTGGCGGTGGTTTTCGGTCTGGTTTTGGGAGCGCATGCGCAGGAGACTGAGCGCGGGCGTAAGTACAAGCCGCCGCCGCCGACCTGCAAGGTCACCGTGACGGTGCTCAAAGCCTACAACGGGAAGCCGCTCGAGGACGCTTCGGTTGTCTTTCATCCCCTCAAGAACGGCAAAGATGCCGGAGGCATGGAGCTGAAGACGAACGAGGACGGCAAAGTGACGCTGGACATGATTCCCGTCGGTGACACCTTGCGCCTGCAGGTGCTCGCGACCGGCTTCCAGACCTATGGCCAGGATTACGATCTGCCCGGCGACAGCAAGGAGATCGAGGTGAAGCTGAAGCGGCCGCAGAAGCAGTACTCCATCTACCAGAACCATCCTGGCAATGACGGCCAGCCGCAGGGCGACCAGAAACCTCAGGACAACAAGCCACAGCAGGATCAGAAGCCGCCGCAATAGCCGCACGGCTGTGGTTTGCCGGACCGGGATGTCCCGTCCCGGTTCCGGACATATCGAAGGTTATCCCGCATCCCGAACGTCGTCCGGATTTCTCTGCTTAAACGGCTATTCTGAAGGGGTCGTGTCCACCACCCAGGAAACAACCGCCAGCCTCCCATCGCTGCACGATTTCTTCGCGCCGGGCGGCGTGTTGTCCCGGTCACCGCTGCCGTATGAGTTTCGCCGCGGGCAGCTGGAGATGGCGCAGGCGGTGGAGCGTGCGCTCCAGGATCAACGGCACCTGATCGTCGAGGCCGGAACCGGAACCGGAAAGACCCTGGCCTATCTGCTGCCCGCGCTGCGGCGCTGCGCGGCGACCGGCCACCGCGTGATCATCTCCACCGGCACGAAGAATCTGCAGGAGCAGCTCTTCTTCAAGGACGTGCCGTTCCTCGAATCGATGCTGGGGCCGCTGCGCGTCTGCTACATGAAGGGGCGCGCGAACTATCTGTGCCGGCACAAGCTGTTCGCGCTGCGCAACCAGCCGATTCTGTCGGGACTCGAGGAGATCTCCCAGTACCAGGCCATCGCGGACTGGGAGAAGACCACCGAAACCGGCGATCGCGCCGAGATCGACGATCTGCCCGAGGCCAGCGCGCTGTGGTCGAAGCTCGATGCGAGGAGCGAGGCATGCCTGGGGCAGACGTGCCCGGACTACGGGCGGTGCTTCATCACCGAGATGCGTCGCCGCGCCGCGGAGAGCGATGTGGTGATCGTGAATCATCACCTGTTCTTCGCGGATATGGCCATCCGTCAGCAGGCAGGCGGCGCTCCCGACGCTGGCGTTTTGCCGGAAGCCGGCGTGGTGATCTTCGACGAGGCGCATGAGCTGGAAGATGTGGCGTCGAGCTATTTCGGGATCAGCCTGAGCAACGTACGGTTTGAGGACCTGGCACGCGACATCGAGACGCTGCTCCGCAAGCGGGGAGAGCTGAAGGCAGAGGTGGTCACAGCTGCGCAGATGATCCGCGAACGCGCGCGGCTGTTCTTTGCGGCGCTGCCGTCGCGGGTGAATGCTCGCGGTGTCATGGGCGAAGGGCGGATGCCATTCACCAACCGCGAGGAGTTCCTCGAGCAGCAGGGCGATGTGTATCTGGGCGTGCTGAACGCGCTGCATCGGATGGAAGGCGAGCTGGAGCGTCTGAAGGGAGCCGAAGAGGCGCAGCCGCTGCGTAAGCGCACAGGAATGGTGCGCGAGCAGCTGAAGTTCCTGATGGAGTCCGCCGACCGCAACACCGTCTTCTGGCTGGAGCGGCGCAGCGGGCGGCAGATGAGCACGCACCTTCAGGCGACGCCGATCGACGTGTCGGAGCTGCTCCGCGAACTACTGTTCGAGGCATATCCGAGTGTCGTGCTCACGTCGGCGACGCTGACCGTGCAGGGCGGATTCGCGCACTTCCGCAAGCGGCTGGGCCTCGATGAGACGCGCGAGCTGGTGGTGCCGTCGCATTTCCAGTACGCGCGCCAGGCGTTGCTGTATTTGCCTCCGGAGATGCCCGATCCCCGCGAGCCGAACTTCCAGGACGAAGCAGCGCGGCGGATCCTGCGAATGCTCCAGATCACCCAGGGGCGCGCGTTTTGCCTGTTCACGAGCTACCAGCAGATGCGCGAGCTCTATGAGCGGCTGCTGGTGGAGGTGGGTTTCCCGCTGCTGCTGCAGGGCACGGCTCCGAAGAAGGCGCTGATCGAGGAGTTCCGGACAACGCCGAACGCGGTCCTGTTCGGCACGTCAAGTTTCTGGCAAGGCGTCGACGTTCAGGGTGAGGCGTTGAGTTGCGTCATCGTGGACCGCCTGCCCTTTGCTGTTCCCACCGATCCAGTCGTCCAGGCGCGGATGCGGGCGATCGAGGAGGCGGGCGGAAGCCCCTTCTTCGAGTACCAGGTGCCGTCGGCCGTCATCACGCTGAAGCAGGGCTTCGGCCGTCTGATCCGGTCGCTGGACGACCGTGGCGTGCTGATGCTGCTCGATCCCAGGCTCGAGCGTCAGCGCTATGGGCGCATCTTTCTGGAGAGCCTGCCGCCCTACCGGATCACGCAGAACATCGCGGATGTGGAAGCCTTCTTTAGCCGATAGCAGGAAGCAGGAGGCAAACTGCGGCCCGCAAACGTCCGCCTTGTTGCTTCTTCCTTCCAGCTTCAGGCTCCCTGCGCACAATCGAGCCTCTTGCGCCAAATCACGCAGCATTTGGGGCTGTGTGACGCAGCGCACATCCAGCGCGCAGCCAGCGACAAGGGTGATCCAAAGCACCAACATTCGTGATTTCAATCACATGTCGGTTCGTCAGGAGTTTGGCATAGCCCGTGCAATAAGTCCGGGTGTCAATCAACTCCCCAGGAGATCACGACAATGGAACAGAATCAGGGATGTCTGGAATGCGCCTCTCGCGGTAAACATATGTTCTGCAGCATGGAGAACTCGTCTCTGGAGAAGTTCGACGGCCTTGGTACGCCGGTACGGTTCAGCAGCGGCGCGTTCATCTTCCGCGAGGGCGACAACTGCGCATCGGTCCACATCCTTTGCTCCGGCCGTGTGAAGTTGTCGGCCACAAGCCGCGAGGGTCGCACCCTGATTCTCAAGATTGCACGGGCAGGCGAGATGCTGGGTCTTTCGGCGGCGCTGGCCGGACAGCCATTCGAAGTCACCGCCGAGACAGTGGAGCCGTGCCAGCTGAAGACCATCCGGCGCCAGGCTCTGCTCGATTTTCTGGATCGCAACCCCGACGCCAGCATGCGCGCCGCCCGCTGCATCGCTCAGGAATACAAAGCTGCATTCAGTGAAGTACGCCGGTTAGCCCTCCCCGCAACCGCCTCAGGCCGGGTTGCGAATCTGCTGCTCGACTGGAGCCGCGAGCAGTCCACCGATCACTCCCCGAACGGCCGCTGCATGATGCCGCTCACGCACGAAGAGATCGCATCGATGACAGCCACCACCCGCGAAACCGTCACCCGCGTTCTGGGTCAGCTCAGGCGCGATCAACTGATTTCCATCCGCGGCGCCTCACTTACCCTTCTGCAACCACAGGCGCTGGAACGGCTCGCGGTATAAAAAGCCAGGCCCTCCCCCTGGAGTTGTGAAGGTTTTTTGCTGTACCTGCAGTTATCTTCCGAGGCAGCCTCAAAAGGCTGCCTTTTTTATTGGCTGCCAACCGCTATTCCTGATACCAGGGAATATTGATAACGACGATGCGTTGTTTGCCGCGGACGAGGAGGAGGAATTTGAGCAGGCTGGACCGGCGGTTGTGCAGCAGATTCTCCCACCAGTGGCGAACCACGAGTTCCGGAACAAGAACCGCGATGTGCCGGTCCTCGTGCGCCCGTTCCTCCGAGAGGATGTACTCGAGCAGCGGCATAAGGATGGTCCGGTAGGGCGAGCGTAGACGCTCGAATTTGGGCTCGGGCAGGCCCGCTTCGCGCAACGGCTTCAGGATCTTGTCGGGAAACACGCTGGCGAGTTCGTCCTTGCCATGATCCACGTCCGGACTGTCGACGTGAACGATCTGAAGCTCGTCCGAGATGGATATGGCGAAGCGAAGCGCCTTGGCAGAAAGGCGGCTCCAGCGATCCATGGGGATGATGACGATGGGAGGACGGATGTTGGTCGTCTGCAGCGGCTCAGGGCAGGCCGTTTCCCGGGCAATGTGCTGATAATGGCGATGCACCGCCGCCATGGCGAAGATCAGGATGGGGATCAGCATCGCGGTGACCCAGGCACCCTCGGTGAATTTCGTTACCAGCACCACCACGGTGGTGATGCCGGTGGCGACCGCACCCAGGCCGTTGACGAATATGCGCAGCCGGGCGTGGGGCTCGCGTCGGCGCATCCAGTGCACGACCATGCCGGCCTGCGAGAGCGTGAAAGCCATGAAGGCGCCAATGGCATACAGAGGAATAAGGCGGTCGGTGACGCCGCGAAAAAGGATCAGCAAAGAAGCCGTGAGCAAGACAAGAACGTAGATGCCCCAGGAGTAGAGAAGGCGGCGCCCGCGCAGGGTGAAGATGTTCGGAGCATATCCTTTGAGCGCGATGGCGCGGGTGAGGCGAGGGAAATCGGCGAACGCGGTGTTCGCTGAGAGCGCGAGGACGAGCAGGATGGACCCAATGGTCAGGTAGTAGAACCAGCCCCGGCCGGCGACGGCGAGGGTGATTTGGGAAAGGACGCTCTGGTAGCCGGGACTGTTCGGGTCGGTTGCGCCGACGTTGTAAAAGTGGCACAGCGTGGCGATGCCGGCCAGCAGAACCGTGAGCAGGACAATGATGACGGTGAGAGAGCGGCGAGCGTTCCGTGTGGTCGGGTCGCGAAAGGCCATGACGCCGTTGCTGACCGCTTCGACGCCGGTCATGGCGGTGCAACCGCTGGAGAAGACTTTGAGGAGAATCCACAGGCTCACTGCGGTAACGGCGGGCGGAAGCGCGGGCGGAGGGATGACAGGAGCGGGATGGCCTCCGCTGCTGATGGAGCGGAAGAGGCCAACGCCGATGACGATGAGCAGCGTGGCGAGAAACAGGTAGGTGGGAATCAGAAAGACGACGCCGGTATCGCGGACGCCGCGCATATTGACCAGGGTGAGCAGCGCGAGCACACCGAGGCAGAGCGCCAGGGTATGCGGATGCAGAGACGGGACCGCGGAGATCAGTGCTCCGATGCCGGCTGAAATGCCAACCGCCGCCGTGAGGACGTAGTCGATCATGAGGGCGGCTGCAGCCAGCAGCGCAGCGCCATCGCCCAGGTTCTCCCCAGCCACCGTGAACGAGCCACCGCCATAGGGATAGGCCTCGATCGTTTGCGAGTAGGAGAAATAGAGAATGACGAG
>PMAM01000130.1 GCA_003152595.1 Acidobacterium sp. | reverse complement strand
TTCCCACTATAGCATGCAGAATCGCTGTTTTCCGCGCTCCTGGAAGCTCTCGCGCAGCAAGCGCCGATCTCAAATTTCAACAGGATTCAGCCGGCCCGCGACACTTAGAACGTGAACGACAAACCGCCCTGCACACAGCGCGCCGCCTCGGCAAAATACAGCGTGCTGCCGTCGCTCGACAGGAAGGGCCGATAGCCCTCCGCCAGCAGATTGCGCACATCCAGCAGCGCTTCGACGCCGTTCGGAATCATGCGCCGGTAGCGGATGGGTTGCCGCACCAGGAAGCTGAGATACGGCGACGACGTGCCGCTGGCAAATGCGTCCACCGGCGTTAGCGTGTGCGGATTCTGCCACCGGTACGAAGCCCGCCACTGCATCCCTATGGCTTCCACTTTGCCGTGAACGCCCGCGCCGAACATGGGCATCTCGTGGGCCTTCATGCCGTTCAGCGCCTCATCCAGACTGTCCGTGCCCGGAGCCGCATCGGCCATGGCCAGCGTATCCCCCAGCGCTAGTTCAAACGAAATCCAGGTGCTGCCGTTCACGCGCTGTTCCACTTCAGTCAGCATCCCGTCGCCGGTGTAACTCTGCCCGGTCGCGCGCACCAGATCGCTGGTCTCGTCGTACAGCAGGTTGCCGCCCGCCCAGTCCGCCGCGGAAATATTCCCTCCGCCGGCCACCACCGGATTTTCCACCTGCTCGTTCCACACCGCCACCTTCACGTGTGTGTTGCCTTCATTCTTGCCCGCCACCAGTTCCTGGTGGATACCCTGCTCCAGCGTCAGCTTGCCGTTCCGCTCGCCCAGCTTCGGTTCCACGGTCGCCTCGCGGTCCAGATCCTCAACCGTCTGAATGCCCGGCGCCGTTGAAACGCGATAGCCCACAAAGGCCGCACCGCGATGCACGGTCACCGCCGCAAACGGATGGTTGGCCAGAATCGTATCGCCGAGCCGGATCCCCTGCGTCTCTTCCCCGAACTCCGCCTGAATTGCCGGGCCGAAATTCATCGTCTCGCCGCTGCGCAGATCCACCGCCTGCAGGCCCTGACCCACCGGTCCCCCCGCGATATCCGGCCGCGTCTCTACAGCGCCCACCGCGCGGAACGTCCGCCCCAGCGCCAGCTCCTGCTCATAACCCACCATCGCGTTCAGCGAAGGATCGGCCAGCTGTCCAGGATTTCCCTGGCTCAGGTCGGCGCGGAAGATCATCGCCCGCCCGTCCTCCGGCGTCCGCTCCATCTCAAAATCGTTGTGCAGCCCGCCATCGCCAAACCCGCTCTCGCCGCCGCGCACGGTCACGCGCGCCTTTAGCTCCGGCGCCGTACCGTCGCCGTTCGACACCACCACCAGCGGCCCGTCCTGAAGCAGGCGCAGCAACGGCCGATTGGCGGTAAGCCGCAGCGTCCAGGTCCAGTCATCCTTCGGCTCATCCGCCTGGCGCGGCTTGGCCGGCAGCCAGCGGAACGCCTCATACAGCGTGTTCAGCGTCAGGTTCACCACCAGCCTTGTCCCCGCCAGCACCTGCAGGTTTTCCCGCAGCGTGGGCAGGAACATCGCGTCGGAGGCTTTCACGTCGTAAATACCGGGCAGGATTCCTTCCATGCGGTAGCGCCCGTGCTCGTCCGCAAACACCTCGCTCACCACCGAAAGATCCGGCCGCAGCAGTTCCACGGCCGCCCCCGCCTGGGGCAACCCGCGGCTGTCGCGAATCACGCCGCTCAGGGTGTTGGCCTGCGCGCTCGCCTGCGACGCACCGGCACACAGCGCGGCCAGCGCGATCAACATGGGGACGCAGATGGTGGTACGTCTGCTCACTGAATCAGTAAGTCTCTTGCTCCCTGGCGCTACTCCTCAAATCCTGCCTTGCCTCGTGGCTCTTGCGACCACTGAAGCGCCGTTTCCTTTCCGGGCGTGGGAGCCCGGAAACCACCTTCTGTGCCTATTCCACCGTAAAAGGTGCCGACTGTGCAATCTGCTGTTGCGTTACACCGTCATCCACACTGATCCTCACGATGTACTTTCCAGGCTCCAGACTTGCAAGGGGGAGGGACTTCTCGAGCGTTAACTGGTCCGAATTCGGGCTCAGCCTCTTCGAATCTTCCGTCGCATCCAGAATCGACTTGTTCGTCGTCGCGTTCAGGATCTGGTACACAATCTTCGCGTTGTTCTGCTTGCTCTTTTCGTCCAGGCCGAGATTATAAACCTGCATCCAGAAATTCAGATTCTGATTCCGATGGAAGCTCGCCGGCGATGCCGGATTCGTCGTCACCCGCGGCCGCACAAACGTATTGCCGATGATGAAATTCCCCGCCCCGATATCCTTCGATGGCACCCGCTCCATCTTGTCGGCCAGAATCAGCGAAGACGTTGCCAGGTGATCGTCGTCGTACCGCGGCACCGTGATCGCCTGCGCCCACACGCCCACGTGATCCGGGTTGTTGACGTCCTTGATCGCGATGTCGATCCGGTACCGCCCCGGCCGCAGCGGAAATGCCTTCCAGTACAACGATGATCCCGCCATTTCACGCGGCAGCAACTCCGCCGGATACGGCCCCGCTTCCACCGGATCCTCGAAGCTCTGCACCACCCGGTCGGTGATCGTCGAAATCCGTCCGACGATGCTCACATCCCCCTTGGAGACTCCATCCTTGGTATTGAAGGTGATGTCCTTGTTCTTGATCTGGAGCGTGATCGGCACCAGCACCGTATCGTCGGTCACCTTCACAAAATCGGTCCGCACCTCGAAGGGGAAGAACGGCCCGGGCAGCATCTTCTTGCTGGTCAGGAATTCCGCCAGGCTCAGGTCCTTGAACTTGATCTCCGGCGGCGCTTCCAGCTTGGAATACAGCTCGATGCGATCGAACTCCTTGCTTTGATTCGACGACGAACCCGGCCCCGGCCCCAGATTCTCCAGACCGCCCTTGAACCGGTCCGCCTTCTTCGCCATGCCCATCTGCTCGTACAGCGTCTCGCCGCCGTTGGGCACGTGCAGCAGGGCGTCCTTCTCCGAACGGTCGATCGTCATGTGGTAATCGCTGCACATGCACGAATCGACAAACTCGATATCGATGTTGTCGCCGATGCCATCGAGATAACGATAGTGCCAGGTCTCGAACGGGTAAGTCGACGTCTCGCCGCCGCCTTCGTCTACCGGCCGCTCGTACTGCCCGCCGCTCGGATGGGAATCGATCGAGTCCGGTTTGCCGTACTTGATATAGATCATCCCCCGGTCCGTCATCCAGCCCGGCTTGCCCGCCGCGAAGTGCTCGTTGGCATACGCGATCCGCCGATAGTGCTCCTCGCGATACTCGTTCTCCGGTGAATCCGGATTCGGATTCCGCCGCCGCCAGAAGTTCTCGATGAACGCGTCCCGCTCCTCATCGTTGCTCAGGCTCAGGAACGCCTTCTTCTCCGAATCGGTGATGATCCAGCGAACGTCCTGGTCCAGCCACTTCTTGTAGGCGGTTCCCAGCTCCTGATGCAGTTGCTTCTGCTGCTTGAACCGCTCCTTGTCCGGGAGTTGCCGCTTGAGCGGATCCTGCTGATCCTGGGAGTTTTGTACGGAGTCCTGGTTTGAGGCTTCGCCCTGGCTCTGGGCATGGGCCGCGAACACGCCGGCGCCTGCCAGCATGGTGATCAGAATCGCGGACGACAGGGAAAATCGACTCCAGGACATACGGCGGCACTGCTCCTTCGCGGGTGCATTCAATTCTACGAGCCGGGCGCAGCCCTTTCAAGCAGTTTCTGTCGCCTCGCCGCAGCCCGTGCACCTTCCGGACAGACTCCTGTCTGGGTGAGACGAATCTGCCTGCCAACCTGTTATCATGGGGTGGAAATCTCTTTCGGCAACTCCTGGCGGACCCGCGCTTACGATGCCCGGAACCAGATTATCGGTTCCGGCCTGGGGAATCGCCCGTGAACACAGACCCAGGCGAAGTCTGGCGCCGGAAGTTCCCGGGGAACTGCCTCCCCAGGTTTTGCGTAAACGTTCGCGAAGGAATACTGCTTTGAAAAAGATTCTGCTCATCATCGGTGCTGTCGTGGTTTTCGGCGCAATTGTGGGGTTCACCGTCATTCGGGCCCAGTCCGGCTACACCAAGGTCCTCATCGGTACCGTTTCACGCGAGAATCTGGTCTCCGTGGTCAGTGCCACCGGCCAGATTAGACCTAAGACTTACGTCAACATCGGCGCCAATGCCATGGGCCGCGTCACCCGCTTCTACGTCAATGAAGGCGACCACGTCAAGAAGGGCCAGATCATCGCCACCATCGAGAACGTGCAGCAGAAGGCCAACGTCGACGCTCAGGTCGCCACCATCGCCTCCTACCGCACCGACATCAATTCCTACATCGCCGCCGAAAAGACCGCCGAAGCCAACGTCGATCACGCCAAAGCCGACCTCGAACAGAAGAAGCTCGACTACGACCGCGCTCAGGCTCTCTTCCAGGCACAAGTCATGTCCAAACAGGACTTCGACGCCAAGAAGGCCGCCTACGATCTCGACGTCGCCAGCCTCTCGCAGGCTGATGCCGGCCTGGCCCAGGCCCGCGCGCAGACCGCCTCAGCTCGCGGCCATCTCCAGACCCAGCAGGCCACCCTCGCGACCCAGCAGGATTACCTCAACCGAACCATCGCCATCGCTCCCTTCGACGGCATCGTCACCAACGAGCCCGTCCGCCAGGGCGAGATGGTCGTCCAGGGCATCCAGAACACCGAAGGCTCTACCCTCATGACCCTCGCCGACATGTCGGTCATCACCGCCGAGGTCAAAGTCGACGAGACCGACATCGTTAACGTGGCCAATGGCCAGGTAGCGGATGTCACCGTCGACGCTTTGCCCGGCAAAATCTTCAAAGGCCGTGTCACCGAAGTTGGCGACCAGGCTCTCCTGCGCTCGACCGGCGTCTCCACCAGCCAGTCCACCAGCGGCGTTGAAGAAGCCAAAGACTTCAAAGTGGTCGTCACTCTCGATCAGCCTTCGGACGAGTTGCGCCCCGGCCTCTCCTGCACGGCGAAGATCACCACCGCGAAGAAGGACAACATCGTCGCGGTTCCTATTCAGGCGCTCACCATGCGCGATCCGAAGCACCTCAACGACACCACGACGCCCGGTTCCTCCTCCACCGTTTCGGCCGCGACGAGCAATTCTCAGCCGAGCCAGGAGATCCAGGGTGTCTTCGTCGTGAGCAAGGTCAACGGCAAGGATCGCGTCCACTTCCTGCCCGTCAACACCGGCATTACCGGCGCTACCGACATCGAAGTCACCAGCGGCCTGAAGAGCGGCGACCGCATCGTCACCGGCACCTATCGCGTGTTGCGTGACCTTAAGGAGAATTCCCTGGTCAAACAGGACACCTCCCTGGCGGCTCCGCCGAAAGACAGCTCGTCGTCTTCATCGTAAGCGCCAGGAACGGCGGTCCGGCGCGCGCGGCGTACCATCACCATGGCAACAGGAGCCCTCATGGCGGCAGAAACCTCAACCGAAGCCGAACTCCGGTCCACTCAAACGGGCTGTGCGTCCGACATGATCGTCGTGGAGGACCTCTGGAAGACCTACGACATGGGTTCCGAGCAGGTCAACGCCCTGCAGGGCATCAACCTGCACATCTGCCGCAATGAGTACGTCGCCATCATGGGACCCTCCGGCTCCGGCAAGTCCACGCTGATGAACCTCATCGGCTGCCTCGATACCCCCACCAGCGGCAAATACTGGCTCAACGACCACCTCGTCAGCGAGCTCAACGACGACGAGCTGGCCCGCATCCGCAACAAGGAAATCGGATTCGTCTTCCAGACCTTCAACCTGCTCGCGCGCGCCACCGCCCTGCATAACGTCGAGTTGCCTCTCATCTATAACGGCACCGCTGCGGAAGAACGCATCCAGCGCGCCAAAGGCGCGCTCACCGCGGTCGGCCTCGACACCCGCATGAACCACAAGCCCAACGAGCTTTCCGGCGGACAACGTCAGCGCGTCGCCGTCGCCCGCGCTCTCGTCAACAATCCGTCCATCATCCTGGCCGACGAGCCCACCGGCAACCTCGACTCCAAAACCGGCGTCGAGATCATGGCCCTGTTCGACGACCTTCACAAAAAGGGCAATACCATCGTCCTCGTCACCCACGAGGCCGACATCGCCGAGTATGCCCATCGCGTCGTCCATATCCGCGACGGAAAAATCTTCTCCGACCAGCCGTCCTCCCGCGCCACGAGAAGCGCAGCGGTCTCGGAATAGCTGGACACTGGCCCACCCCTGATCAGCGCTCTCAGCTCCGCCAGCGCTCTCAGCTCCGCCAGCGCTCTCAGCTCCACCAGCAAACCTCAGCTCCACCAGCAAACCCTCAGCTCCACCAGCAAACCTCCAGGCCCCTAATGGGGAACGCCAGGTTCACCCCACAGCAAGCAGAAGACTCCCCATTTGTTCGACCGTCAACCCGTTTCTCTCCGCGTTTCAATCGAAAGTACCGCCCCCTCGGGGCCTTGTGCCTTTTTGAAAGGGACCCGGTTCAGCGGTCAACGAGGGGGGCGGTAATCTGAAACATCCTGCCGCGCGAGCCTTCTGACTTCCCGCTTTTCGCTTCCCGCTTTTCGCTTCCGGCTTCCCGCTCCCGCTTCACCCACGCCAAACCGGGCACCCGCCCCTCATGGGGAGCGCCAGGTTCACCCCACAGCAAGTAGAAGACTCCCCATTTGTTCGACCGTCAATCGGTTTCTCTCCGCATTTCAATCGAAAGTACCGCCCCCGGGACTCGCTGTGCCTTTTTGAACCGGAATCCGTCCAGCGGTCGAATCCTCCGTCGTGCATGTCAATGCAATTTTGCTGCGTTTTCGATCCAGAACCGTACCTGCTCTGTCCACATGCCCTCGGTAATCTGGACACTTAGCACCTTGCGAACTATCCTCCAAACAACTGGCGGTTGATTCTCATGCACGTTCTCACGGCAAAACTCCTGAAGGAAGCTGCAGACCGGTTCCGGGATGCGGCCAAACCCATCGCAGCCTGGCGATCCATCGCCAAAGACAAGCGCTGGCGTAGTCCCGGCGAAGTCAGTGAAACATTCGCCGACGTCGAATGCGTCGGCGACTATGTCATCTTCCGCCTCCACCAGAACAAATACCGCCTGGTGACGACGGTTCATTACGCGCGGGAGAAAGACGGTGCGATCGCCGACGGCCACATCTGGGTTCGCTCCTTCCTGAACAACAAGCAATACGAGAATCCCGTCAACTGGGACAAAGGAGTTCTCCGATGAGCAAGACCCTCGCCGATCCCGCTGAGATGGTCCGCCGCGGTGCCCCACGCCTTATCCGCTCCGACCAGGAACTCGCCGAATATACTCGTGCCCTCTTCAGCCTTACCGCGAAGCCGAAGCCCACCGCGGCGGACCAGGAAGCGGTCAACCTCCTCACCCTCCTCATCGAGCACTACGAAACCGTGCGTTATCCCGTCCCCAAAGGCAGCCCCCTCGAGGTCCTTCGCCAGTTCGTCGAACGGGATGGCCTCTCCCAGGGCATGCTTACTCCCCAACTCGGCTGCAAAGCTGTCGTCTCGGTCATCATGAGAGGCCAGCGCCAGTTCACTCGCAGTCACATCGCTCGCCTCAGCAAGCGCTTCAAGGTCTCTCCCGCCGTCTTCTTCGACGAGACCTCGGCCATCCCCGAGCGCCGCAACATGAAGAAGAAATCCACGCGAGCCAAAGCTCGGTAGTCCTCGCCCTGCGATGGAAAGGTATTCTCCGATGAGCAAAACCCTTGCCGATCCTGCTGAGATGATGCGCCGCGGCGCTCCCCGCCTCATCCGTTCCGACGAAGAACTCGCCGAATACTCCTGCACCCTCTTCAGCCTCACCGCAAAACCCAGGCCCACCGCCGCCGAGCAGGAAGCCATCAACCTCCTCACTCTCCTCATCGAGCACTACGAAACCCTGCGCTACCCGCTCCCCGAAGCCCGCCCCGTGGAGGTCCTGCGTCTGCTCCTCGAGCGGAACGGCGTCTCCCAGGGCAAGCTCACCCCCGAACTCGGCTTTCAGGCCTCAGCCTCGCTCATCCTGAGAGGCAAACGCCAGTTCACCCGCGGTCACATCGCTCGCCTCAGCCGGCGCTTCAACGTCTCCCCCGCCGTCTTCTTCGACGAGGCCTCCGCCATCCCCCTGCGGCTCACGGTCAAAAAGAAATCCGCACGCCCCGCGCGAACAAAAGTCCGGCAACCCAAATCAGCCCAATAAAAATGGCGGCCCGCAAGCCGCCACTTTCTCCACCGTGCAAGTTCCTCTCACTCGCCGGCCAGCCCGTCCCCGACCGTCGCNNACCGGCTACAGGCTACCGGCTACAGGCTGCCTCACTGCGGCTCCTTCGCCCCTTTTTTCGCACCCTTCACCGCGCCCTTCGTCGTGTTCTTCGACTTGCCCCAGGCCTTTTTCGTGTCCCTCTTCGACGAGTGGTATGTGTCCTTTGACCCCTTCTTGACGCCGTTGCCCGCGTCCTTCGCACCGTCCTTGGTATCGCGCCCCGCCTGCTTCATGTCCTGCTTCGCGCTGTTGTCGTTCTGCGCGCGCGCACTCACATATCCGGAAGCCAGCATCAAAGCTGACCCCAATACCGCCGTCATCCACCGAAAATTTCGTCTCATACAGGTGGGGATGAGGCCTCACCCTCTCCGAGTTGCGCGCAAGGCTTCCAGCTTCCGGCTACCCGCTCCTGGCCCCCAGCTCCCAGCTGCTGTTAAGCCCCTTCTTCCAGCACGTGCGGCACATCCTCGCCCAGCGCCGTCGCCAGATCGTGCTGGTGTTCCTGCTCCTGCATGATGATCTGCCGGATCTGCTCCGCCAGCGCGAAGTGTCCGATGGCTTCGGCCTGGCGTACCCGCTTGCGGTACTGCCGGATCGTCTCCGTTTCGTTGTTCAGATCGAAGTGCAGCATCTCCTCGGCCTTGTCCGAGAGCTTCACCGGTTTCGGCGTCGCATTCGGCACCGCGCCCAGGTAGTCGATCTGATCGGCGATGGTCAGCGCGTGAGCCAGCTCTTCGCCCGCATGCTTGCGCAGCTCGCCCGCAATGTTCATCCACTGCGCGCCCTTCAGCACGTTGCTGTACACCGTGTACGCGATGATCGCCTGATACTCGCGCGACAGATCCTGCTGCAGCCCCTCGATCAGCTCCTTCAGCGCACCACTGTTCTTCTTCTCTGCCATTTCTCTCTCCTCAAATCCTGTCGGGATACCACCGTTTAGATGCTACCTCTCCCCTGGACGGCATGCATGGCCAGCCGGCCCCGGTGCCCAGTGCCCGATGCTGTGTTCTGCAACCTGTTCCCCGTTCCCTATACCCTGTACCCTGTATAGGCCGATGCCCACCCTCCACCACCTCTTCAACGACCACGCGGACCACGTCCGCAGCAAGATCATCGGCATTTACGGCCTTCTTCTCCTCTTCAACGGAGCCGCCTGGCTCTGGGCCGTTCTCGCCTTCGACCACTATCCCGTCCTGCTCGGCACCGCCTTCCTCGCGTACTCCTTCGGCCTGCGCCACGCTGTCGACGCCGACCACATTGCCGCCATCGACAACGTCACCCGCAAGCTCATGCAGGAGGGCAAGCGCCCCGTCGCCGTCGGATTCATGTTCTCCCTCGGCCACTCCACCGTCGTCATTCTCGGATCGCTCGGCCTCGCCGCCCTCGCCCTCGGCCTGCAGAAACACCTCGACCACTACCGCACCATCGGCGGTGTCATCGGCACCAGCGTCTCGGCGCTCTTCCTTCTCGGCATCGCGGTCGTTAACCTCTTCATCCTCCACTCCGTCTACGCCACCTTCAGGCGCGTCCGCCGCGGCGAGCCCTACGTCGACGAGGATTTCGACCTCCTCCTCAACAATCGTGGCTTTCTCGCCCGCATCTTTCGCCCCGTTTTCGCCATGATCCGCCGCAGCTGGCACATGTATCCGCTCGGCTTCCTCTTCGGTCTCGGTTTCGATACCGCCAGCGAAATCGGCCTCCTCGGCCTCTCCGCCGCCGAAGCTTCGCGCGGGCTCTCGCTCTGGTCGATCGCCGTCTTCCCGGTCCTCTTCGCCGCCGGCATGTCCCTCATCGACACGACGGATAACATCCTCATGCTCGGCGCCTACGGATGGGCGTATATCAAGCCCATCCGCAAGCTCTACTACAACCTCACCATCACATCTGTATCAGTAGTAGTTGCGTTTGTGGTTGGAGGCATCGAGGCCCTCGGCCTCATTGGCGGACACCTCCACCTGCAGGGCGTCTTCTGGGCCTTCATCGACCGCCTCAACTCCAACTTCGGAGTCCTCGGCTACTGCATCATCGGCATCTTCGCCCTGGCCTGGATCGTCTCCATCGCCATTTATAAACTCCGCCGCTTCGAAGACCTCGAACTCAACCCCGAAAGCTAGACGCGATGCAAGCCAGCGAGATCGGCCCCGTTCTCCTCCTCGGAGTGCTCGCTGCCGCCCTGTACTGGTTTCGCCGTAGCTTGTTTCAATATCTGATCTCGCGCCCATCCCTCCGCACCCGTGTTTATCTCGAAGGGCGAAGAGCGAGGCGCAGGAAGCACCGCCGCTAATGTCAGAACGTCAGCGCAAACAAACCTGGGCTCCGAAGCTCGCGTCCCGAAGCCACTAAACTCTAAGCTCTCTCCCAGGAGCAAAGGGCCCCGCTTCGCACACGGCCCTTCTATTCCCTATGGCTATTCCCTATTCCCTACCGCGACGCCTGCGTCGCGGCATGGTTGACCGCCCGCACGAATTCCCGCGCCGGTCCGCCTTCCGGCATCTCAACCTTCCCGTCCAGAATCGCGTTGAAGCGCACGTCGTTGCCGTACAGCTCCTTCGTGCGGCCGTGGTCCTCGTTAAATTCCGCGCCGTTCAGCGTCGCGCCAATGTACGCGCCCTTCGCCGTCGAATAGGTCAGGATCGAAGCATTCGGCGCCACGCCACCCGACGCCTCACGCCCCACCGGGCCGGCCGCTGCATCGATGCCTGCGCCCACCTTAAAGTGTCCCGACTCCAGCCCCTGCAGCCCATGATCGTTCATCACCATCATCACGTAACCCTGCTCTTCGCCGCCGATCTGCGCCCCAAACGTCGCGCCCGACAGCTGGAACGGGGCCGGCGGGCTCCACCGCCCATCCGCCATCCTGCACGTCGCCACGCCGTCGCCATGCTGCGCGCCCACCACGAAGCCGCCCTTCAGCATCTTCGGCACCACCGCAACGCACTTCGCGTTGCGCAGCACCACGTCAGGAATCCCCGCCTTCGCTTCCGGACTCGTAATGCCCTGGATCATCGTCGTCGCCCGATCCAGTTCCGTGTTCGCCTTGTTTTCATCCTGAGCCATCGCCGGCATCGACGCCGCCGCGGCGAAAATCCCCGCACTCAAAATCGCAATCGATTTCCTCATACCCTCTCCTCTTTCCAGTTGCCTGACAATTCGCAAAAACATGGCGCGCCCTCTGGGCGCGCCGTTCCCTCGTAAGGGATTCCCTCCACCCGCAGCGGGTTGGCCCGCTTTTCCCTTTCGTCCCCAGCCAAAACTGTTTTCGGCTTGCGTTTCGCTCGTTTTTCGCTAACCGCCTTTGCTGCCAGCCTCGCCGCTAAACTTCCTTATCGCCCGTCTTTCCGCTAACCGGTTTTTTAGCTGACCTCTTCATCGCTGACCGGTTCTTAGCCGACCGCTTCATCACCTGTGCCCTGTACGCTGGAAATTATGCACATCGGCATCGTCGGCGTCTCCGCGGAAGGCGCAGCCCTCTGCTATCGCACCATCTGTGTCGAAGGCTCGGACCTCTTTGCCCCGGCGCACACCCCGAAGTTTCCATGCGCACCCTCAGCTTCGCCGACTACCGCCGCCTCTCCGAGCAGCAGGACTGGCCCGCCACCGCCGAGCTGCTCCTTACCTCCGCCAACAAGCTCGCCTCCATCGGCGCCGACTTCCTCATCTGCCCCGCAAACACGCCCCACCTGGCCTTCCCATACTTCGAATCGCGCTCGCCCCTCCCCTGGCTGCACATTGTCGACGTCGTCGCCGACGAGGCCCTCCGCCGCGGCTTCC
>PMAM01000289.1 GCA_003152595.1 Acidobacterium sp. | reverse complement strand
GATCGCCTTTGACCAGCGTGATTCCACCAGTCTCCATCGCCACATCCGTTCCGGTTCCCATCGCGATTCCCACTTGTGCCTGCGCGAGCGCAGGCGCATCATTCACTCCGTCCCCGGCCATCGCTACCACGGCCCCTTGTGACTGGAGCTTCTTCACCACGTCCGCCTTCTTTTCCGGCAACACGTCAGCTTCAAAATCAATGCCCAGCTTTTGAGCCACCGCACCGGCGGTTGTCTGATTGTCACCCGTGACCATGACAACCCTGATGCCGGCCTGCTTCAACTGCTGGATGGCCTGGACGGCNNCACGAACATGACGGTCTGGCCTTCCTTGCGAAGACCTTCTGCCCGTGCCTGCAAAGTCTCAGCGGATGCGCCCAGTTCCTCGATGAGAGCGGTGTTCCCAACACCAATCCGCTTGCTTTGCAAGGTTCCGGTGACGCCTTTTCCCGTGATCGACTGAAAGTCGGTAACCGGAACCAACTCGATTTTCTTCTCTCTGGCTCCGGCCAGGATGGCTGCGGCAAGCGGATGCTCGCTTGCTTTCTCAAGGCTAGCCACGGACTGGAGGAGGTTCGTCGCATCGAAACCCTCCGCCGGGATGACCTCCGTCAGGCGCGGCTTGCCCTCGGTGAGTGTTCCGGTCTTGTCGACAACAAGAGTGTTCACCTTCTCAAAGATCTCCAGGGATTCCGCGTTTCGGATGAGGATCCCCTCGCCAGCCCCACGGCCTGTGCCGACCATGATGGACATCGGCGTGGCGAGCCCCAGAGCACAGGGGCAGGCGATGATGAGGACCGACACCGCATTCACCAGTGCATGGGCATAGTGAGGCTGAGGGCCAAAGATGGCCCACACAGCAAACGTGATGGCCGACGAAACCAGGACTGCCGGCACGAAGAACTTTGCGACCCTGTCGGCAAGCCGCTGGATGGGAGCTCGTGTTCGTTGCGCCTCGCTCACCATCTTCACGATCTGCGCCAGAAGCGTATCGGCTCCTACCCGTTCCGCCTTCATGACAAAACTTCCGGTTCCATTGATCGTGCCGCCGACTACTTTTGCGCCAGCTATTTTTTCGACGGGGATTGGCTCGCCGCTCACCATCGACTCATCGACGCTGCTGCGCCCTTCGATCACGGATCCGTCCGTCGGAACCTTTTCCCCTGGGCGAACACGGATACGATCTCCCACCTGGACCTCGCTCAGAGCCACATCCGCCTCTTTTCCATCCTGGGAGATACGGCGTGCCGTCTTCGGTGCGAGCCCAAGGAGTGCCTTGATCGCGCTGCTCGTCTGGCTGCGAGCCTTCAACTCCAGCACCTGACCGAGCAGCACCAGCGCGGTAATTACGGCGGCCGCTTCAAAGTAGAGGGAAAGATTGCCGGACCTGTCGCGAAACGTCCCGGGGAAGATTCCTGGCGCAACAACGGCTGCAACACTATATAGATAAGCGGAACCGGCGCCGATCGCGATCAGCGTGAACATATTTGGACTGCGATGAACGATGGAGGCCCAGCCACGCTCAAAGAACGGCCAGCCCGCCCATAAGACCACTGGCGTCGCAAATGCAAACTCCAGCCATGCGAGCCACTGTCCCGTCAGAAGATGTAGTAACGGATGGCCAGGCAGAACATCGGAGACCATGACGGCGAGAAGGGGAACCGTAAGCGCCACGGCAACCCAAAAACGTCTTGTCATGTTGGCTAGTTCAGGATTCGCGGAGCCCACCGATACGTCGCGGGGTTCAAGCGCCATGCCGCAAACGGGGCAATTGCCGGGCTGATCACGGACGATCTCCGGATGCATGGGGCATGTGTACTCGGTACGGTCACTCACGGAAGAGATCTCAACCGGTTCGAGAGCCATCCCGCACTTCGGACAGAATCCCGGCTTTTCTGCCTGCACCTCAGGGTGCATTGGACAGGTGAAAGTCATCCCGGGAGAAGAAACAGAAGTAGTCGCCATAGGCATTGATGACCTCACCGANNCGTGATCAGCCCAGCAGTTCGTGACACATATCTCTCCTGTCGGCGACACCCCCAGTGCGAAATGCTCAAACTCAGCTGTTGATGCTCACCGGCGTGCGAACGATCTCCACTGAACAGGTGGCATGGCGAGCGACGAATTCGGCCACGCTGCCCAGCAGGAATAGCCTGAGTCCACTCTGTCCGTGAGAACCGACGACGATCAGGTCGGCGTGCCACGCTGCGGCGGCGTCGATGATGCTCTCTCGAACATCGCCCGTCTCGACGGCAGTGTCTGTCGTGAATTCCGCGCTACGCAACTCCTTCGCGACGCGCTCGACGAGGTCATGGGCGGGCTTTTCCTCGCTCTCCAACTCGGGTGCGTATCCGGCAGCCATTTCCGGAGGCGCCGAGAGAGCAACCGGCTGCAGAACATGCAGGACCCGGACCTCGGTATCTTTCGGGCAAAACTGATTGACAACGGCCCGGACCAAATCAGCGGAGAACCGCGAATCGTCAACTCCAAGCAGTATCTTCATCGTTCCATTCCTTCATCATGGAAGCAGGCGTCCGGCAGCAAGGGTGTTGGGGAATTTGGGGTAAATCAGCAGCGCCTTCATAATTCACCTCCGGGGGAAGGAGCGCTGGAGAGCGCCGGCAGGGAGCCGCTACGCCGATCGGCAGCAAGCCCCCCGACAGTCTGTCGGGAAATTTCCATTCGTGCAAGTTGCATGTGATTCGAGCAAGCCCTGGCAAAGGTACGCATGTAGGAATGTGCCACCTGATCCCACACCATGGGCCTTGAATGCAGGTAAGCGCGTTTCCCCATCGAATGGCGCGCAGCATCGTTGTCCAGCAGATCGACTGCCGCCTGAGCGATCGCGGCTGGATTTTCAAAGGGAACCAGCGTGCCGCGCCCATTGTCCAGAAGTTCGGCAGCGTGCCAGTATGGCGTCGAGATAATCGCCTTTCCAGCGCCCATGGCATAGGCAAGCGTTCCCGATACCGCCTGCGCCTCGTAACGGTAAGGTGTGACGTAAATGTCAGCAGAACAGACCAGCGAAGCCATCTCCTGAGGACTGAGGAAGCGATTCTGAAAGATCACATGCTCCTCCATGCCTAACTCTCTCGCCAGGGCCTGTAGCTGGAGCAGATACCGATCGCCTTCGATCAGCCGAACATGCGGGTGCGTTGCGCCGGCAATGATGTATACAACGTCGCTGTTTCGAGAAAGAATCTGCGGGAGCGCGCGGATTACATTTTCAAGTCCTTTGTTGGGAGACAGGAGCCCGCACGTAAGCAATACCGTCGTTCCTTCGGTCGAAGACAGCTTCCTGAACAACGCTGGTTCCTCGAAGGGAAGATTGGGAATGCCATGAGGAATCATTTCAATCTTCGTCTTCGGAACGCGAAACACATCCTGCAGAAAACGGGAAGAGTGCTGGCTCATGACAATCAGGCGGTCGGAGCGGGCGGCTATTTCCTGCATCACGACGAGTTGGTCAACATTCGGCTCGCGGAGAACCGTATGCAACGTTGTGACAACCGGTATGGTGAGGTGTTCGAGAAGATGCAGGATATGGCTGCCGGACCTGCCCCCAAATATTCCGTACTCGTGCTGCAGAGAAACGACGTCGACGCCGCTGGAATTGATAAATGCGGCCGCAGCTCGATAGGAAGAGAGATCGGCCTCGGTTAGTTCGAACCTCACCCGCGCCGGATAGCTGTAATAAGAATGCGGATCGTTGACGGCCACGACAAAGACTGCGGCGTCCCCGTACCTTGCAGTAATTGCATTGCACAAGTCGTTCGTGAACGTGGCAATTCCGCATTGCCGGGGAATGTGGTTGCCGATGACTGCTACTGCTGGGTTCGAAGAACCATCGGGCCCCCCCATTGCCACCGATTTTGTTTTGAACAGACGAGGACCCGCTGCACCCGGCAATGCGAAATTGCGGCCTGAAATCACCGAAAAATCATTTGCGCTCAATGTAGGCTCCTTTTCGAACGGTCCAGGCGACTTGGAATGCTCCGCAGCGTAAATGTGGCAGGAGCTGACGCTGCTTCGATGCAGCTCAACCTTGTGAGACCCATTTGCGGGCGCCCGGATGTGAGATCGCATCAGGCCCCACGCGCGCCGTTGATCGGGCCAGAGGGTTCCTCGTCATTTCGATCATCAAACAGATGCCCCAGGAACACTGAGCAAAACAGCGCACTTTTGCTGGGTCATTCCGATCTTGCGTATTTCGTTGCCGGTGCCGGCAGACGGACTTTGCATCGTCAACTCCAGCTGCCAGGATCGGCTCCAGTCTGAGCAATGCGAACCACGAAGCCTGTTTTGATGTGACGAAACTGCATTTGCCATGCCTGCGCGACGAA